>JAGWKW010000084.1 GCA_028865155.1 Alphaproteobacteria bacterium | reverse complement strand
GGCTGCGCCGACTGCGAAGCCTGCCAGATCGTAATCGCCGTCGCCATACATGCCGGGCATTTCCGCCGTTTCTCCACCGACCAGCGCGCAACCTGCTTGCTTGCAGCCTTCGGCGATACCGGCGACGATTTCGATGCCTGCTGCGACTTGGAGCTTGCCGGTCGCGAAATAATCGAGGAACAGGAGAGGCTCTGCCCCTTGGACGATCAAATCGTTGACGCACATCGCGACAAGGTCGATGCCGACCGTGTTGTGCCTGCGCGCATCGATGGCGACTTTAAGCTTGGTGCCGACGCCGTCGGTCGTGCTGACCAGGATCGGGTCTTGGAAGCCTGCGGCCCTGAGGTCGAACAGGGCGCCGAAGCCGCCCAGCCCGGCATCTGCGCCTTTGCGCGCCGTCGCCTTGGCCATCGGTTTGATCGCGCTGACGAGGGCGTTGCCGGCGTCGATATCGACGCCCGCCTCGGCATAGGCGTCGCGGGAGGAGGACGGGTGCGTGTTCGACATGGCGGTTTTGGGGCTCATGATTGAAATATAAGGAACATATAGAGTGCTTGGGCCGGTTTTGGAACCGATTTTGTCGGAACCGTTTTTGTGCTAATCCTGCCCGGCTGGCTTTTACCCCCTGATTCTCATGCGTTTTGCCCTGTCCTTTCTATTGGCCTTTGTTTTTGCGGTTCCGGCGGCGCGTGCCCAGTCCGTTGCGGACAATTTGCCGCCTGTGGTCGTTCAGGCGCCTGCCGCGCAGGCTTCGGCCTCTGCCCCGGCTTCGGACGCGGCTGCGGCGACGGCCGCCCCTGCCGCTTCCTCGGCGCCGGCTGCGCTTCCGGCTGCGGCCTCTGTCGCCGTGCCGACCATGACCGGGCCCTATACCGTCGCCAATGTTCCCGCCGACGTGACGGCGGATACCGCCGCCCATGCGCGCGACCAGGCTTTGACGCAGGCCGAGCATACGGCTTTCGCCAAGATTTGCGCGAGCGTCGGCGCGCCGTCGGGCATGGCCGCGATCAGCGACGATGCCGTGGCCGCGCTCGTGCAAAGCTTCGAAGTGCAAAGCGAGCAGCTTTCGCCCGTGCGCTATATCGGCGTGTTTACGATCCAGTTCGATCCTGCGGCTTTGCAGCAGGCGCTCGGCAAATATGCCGCGGCTTTGGCGAATGTGGGTGGCGCCGCGCAAGCAGGCGCGGCTGAAACGAATGGCGGCACGAATATGGCGCCGCCGGGAAATTACGCGCATCTGACGGTTACGGTCGCAACGCCGTCGCTGGCTGCCTGGACGCAGACCAAGCGGCGCGTCGAATTAGCGCCGCAGGTGGCGCGGGTCGATGTGCTTGCACTCGGACGCGGGGAAAGCCATATCGATCTTGCCTATACCGGGGATATCGATGGTTTGCAGCAGGGGCTTGCCGCCGAAGGGCTGGCGTTGCAGCAAGGGCCGGATGGCGCGTGGCGATTAACGGACAATGGTATCGCAGGAGGACAGCAATGAGCAAACTTGCATTTATAGGCAAGGCGCCGGCGCAGGTGGCGTGGAGTATCGTTTCGTCTCCGGCAGGGAAGCTTGTCGTCGGCATGACGGACAAGGGCGCGATTTGCCGCATCGGCTTTTTGCGCAACGGCGCGGCGGAAGATGTCGTGGCCGAATGGCAGGCGGAATGGTCGCGCACGGCTTTTGTCCGCGGCCCGGCTTTGAAAGATTTCGCATGCTGTCCGGTGGCGATGATGGGAACCGCGTTCCAGCATAAAGTGTGGCGCGAGATGGCGAAGATCCCGAGCGGTTCCGTGCGCAGCTATGGCGAGATTGCGCGGCGGATCGGCAATCCCAAGGCCGCGCGTGCAGTAGGCGCGGCATGCGGCGCGAACCCCGTTCCCTATATCGTGCCGTGTCACCGCGTGGTCGCGGCCAATGGCGGACTGGGCGGTTTTTCGGGCGGGCTCGACATCAAGAAGAAACTGCTGCGCGTCGAAGGGGCGCGATAACGATCAGCATTTGTACTTACCGCATAGATGCTCCCACCTGTAACTGCACGAGGTTGGCCCGCAATCATATGAAAGGACATGTGTAATACTGCCCTTCTCCATCCGGCCTGTGACATTCGTCGGGCTGTAACCGCCGGTGCAATAGGGTACAGGAGAAGAGCCTTGCGGATAATAGCCATAACCCCAAGGTAAGCCGCAGTAATTCGCGCAAACTCCCGTATTGCAGGACTGGGAGATGGTGCGGGTATTGCCGCAACCGTCGGACTGGGTGACGCTTTGCGTACCGCCGCCGCAGGTTGCCGAACAGGCGCCGGTGCTGGTTGTGACCCAGTTAGGTGTACAGGCGCAGGCCTGCGTGTTGCAGGTCTGGGTTATGGTTTGAGTGCCGCCGCAGCCATCGGATTGGGTCGCCGTCTGTGTGCCGCCGCCGCAGGTCGCCGAGCAAGTGCCGGTGCTGGCTGTTTGCCAGTTGGGGGTACAACTGCATGAAGCGTTGGAGGCGCCGTTGGTGCCGAGGCAGTCCCAGTAGCTGGTGCCGCTGCTGGTATAAGGGCCGTTGAGGGTGCCCACGGAGCAGCTATTGGTGTTGGCCCCGCACTGGCCGTTGACAGCGGGGGGGCAGGTGCCGAGATTGCAGGATTGGTTTGACGGCATGGCGGCATTGGCGCAACTCGACGAGGGTTGCGGGGTTGTCGCACCGGTGGTCAGATTTTCTTTCATGCAAACGACGGAAGGGGTTTGTACGCCCGGGCCACAGCTTTTCGAGCAAGTATTCCAGCCGGTTTGTTGCCAGACATAAGCGATACAGTCAGACAGGGACGCGCAAGATTCGTGGTTTTGATTGAAAGAATCGGAAACACCGGCATTCCATTCGGCGGCTCCGCGAGTCGGAACCATGATGTCTGCGCTACAATTATTGGTTACTTGCTTGCAGGCAGGTGACGGGCCGGCAAAGTGCAGATTTCCTGCTGTTGTGGCGTAGGGGGCCAAGATGGAAACGTCGGACGGAATGCTGATATCGACAGTGGTGTTTTTAGGAACATAAACGCAAGTGCCATCACCCATGCAATCGGCATGAGCCGGCGAGGCCAACAAGAAAAATGCCGCGAACAGGACGGCGAGGGAAGCGTAAAAAAGGCCCTTCTTAAAAAGCACAGTTTAGCCCCTTGTTTGGCAAGGTTTGGAACTTAATCCAAATTAGCCGATAAAGGTTGAAGAACCCTTTATTTCATCAAACCTCACCAATGGGAATTAGGAAGTTATTAATATTAAAGCTTTATTCTTAAGCTCACTTGATAAACCTGTTTCGGGAGGAAGTATGCGCTTTATGAGCCGCTTTTTTTCCTTTTTCGTCGTCGCCTGCATCGGCGTGGCTGTGACCTCTTCTGCTTGGGCTTCGAGCGGCATTTACGATACGGCGCAGGGTGTTGCAGAAAGCCAGATTCGTGTTGAAGGGCATGTCGCGGTGGATGCGGTACTGGTTAGCGGCGTGGCGCAGGTGTCGATCCCGGGGCCGTTGACGATCGGCCAGACGCTCAGTACAGGCGGTTCGGCGGCATTCGCAGGCACCGTGACCGCGCAGGCTTATTACCACAGTTCGGACGTGCGCCTGAAAACAGACATTCGTCCCGCGCAAGGGTTGGCTATCATCGACAAACTCAACGGCGTGACGTTCAAATGGAAAAAAGACGGTTCGCCCGGCGCTGGCATCATCGCGCAGGATGTCGCCAAGGTCATGCCCGGCGCGGTCAAAATTGGCGCTAATGGGTACGAGGCTGTGGAATACGATCAGCTTATGGCGCCCATGATTCAGTCGATCAGGGAATTGCAGACCCAGAATGAAAATTTGAAAGCCGAGCTGGCGAAGCTCGAGGCCAGAATGGATGCGATACAGACCGCGCATGTGCAGCATGTAAGCGCGGCTGTTCCTGCCGATGCATCTGTGAAGACGGCACAGCCTTAAACCGCTTTCTGCACGGCCTCGCAGATATCGTTAACCAGTTTTTGCACGAGCGCGCCGTCGTCGCCTTCGGCCATGACGCGGACCAGGGGCTCGGTTCCCGATTTGCGGATTACGAAACGCCCAGCCGCGCCGAGATGCTTTTCGGCGCGTTCGATTGCGTCGCGCACCGGGGCGAGGTCGAGGACGGAGGCCGGTGCGCGGACATTCTGCAGGATTTGCGGCACGGGTTTGAACAGGGCGCAGGTTTCGCTCGCGGGATGTCCGCTTTCGCGGATTACCGACAGGATTTGCAGCGCGGCGATGAGGCCGTCGCCCGTCGTGCAATAATCGCTCAGCACGATATGGCCCGATTGTTCGCCGCCGACGTTGCAGCCATGTTCTTTCATCGCTTCGACGACATAGCGGTCGCCGACAGGCGTGCGGATCAGGCCGATTTTTTCTTTGTCCAGATAACGTTCGAGTCCGAGATTGGACATCACCGTCGCGACCAGCGCACCGCCCTTGAGGCGGCCCGTTTTGTTCCACGACCGCGCGATCAGCGCCATCAGCTGGTCGCCGTCGATGCGGTTGCCATTTTCGTCGGCCATGATGAGCCGATCCGCGTCGCCGTCGAGCGCGATGCCAAGATCGGCCCGGTGCGCGACCACGGCTTCCTGCATCGTTTGCGGATGGGTAGCGCCGCAATTATGGTTGATGTTGCGCCCGTCGGGCGCAACCGCGACGGGAACGACTTCGGCGCCGAGTTCCCACAATACCGTCGGCGCGACCTTGTAGGCCGCGCCGTTGGCGCAGTCGATGACGATCTTGAGCCCTTCGAGGTTGCAGCCCGATGGATAGGTTGCCTTGGCATATTCGACATAGCGGCCTATGGCGTCGTCGAGGCGGCTCGCGCGGCCTATTTCGGCCGGCGCGGCGAGATCGTCACCGTTTGGGCTTTCCATGCGCGCTTCGATTTGCAGTTCGAGTTCGTCCGACAATTTGCCGCCGTCGGGGCCGAACAGCTTGATGCCGTTGTCCTCGTACGGGTTGTGCGAAGCCGAGATCATGACGCCGATATCGGCGCGCAGGCTTTTGGTCAGCATCGCCACCGCAGGCGTCGGCAAGGGGCCGAGCAGAATCACATCCATGCCTTTGGCGATGAAGCCCGCCGTCAGCGCGGGTTCGAGCAGATAGCCCGACAGGCGCGTGTCCTTGCCGATCACGACCCTGTGCCTGTGGTCGCCGCGCTTGAACAGGCTTGCCGCCGCTTGGGCAACGCGCAGTGCCATTTCCGCCGTCATCGGTTCCTGATTGGCGCGGCCGCGGATACCGTCGGTGCCGAAATATTTACGCATTATTCTTTTCGTCCTGCCGGGTTTTTGATTTCGAACAGAAGGTAGTCGGAATGGCCGGGAATCTCAATCGGCTTTAGCCAGCGCGGGATGTCGCCGCGGATGAGCCTTGCGATCAGCGGTTGTTCTTTTTGCGTGTTAACAAGGCGCAATTTGCCGTCTTTGCCGGGCTCGAGCTTTGCATGTGACAGGCTGTAATAATTTTTGCCCAGGTAAATGCGCGGGGCGGGGTCGCTGACGAGGACGAGGTCGGCCCCCCATTTGCGGGCGGCGGCAAGAGCGGGCGCAGCTGTCTTGGCGTTGAAAAAGGCGAAGGCGTCGATGTTTCCCGGCACGTCGAAATTGCCCGCGACGACATTGTCGCGCGTGAAGAGCATAAGTTCCGGCCCGGTGTTGCTGACATTCATGATCGCGCGCGGCTTTGCGCCGAGAATTTTGGGATCGTTGAGTACGGCGATGACGGGGCTCAGGTCGCGGATGGGCGTGGGGCGCGCCGCCGGGAAAAACAGGATGTCAGGATAGAAAGGCGTTGCGTGGGTGAGCGCGGGCAGGAACAGGACAGGGATCGGCCCGAGCAGCGCGAAGGCGGCGATTTCGGCCCAGAACAGCTCGCGCCCCCAAAGATGGCGGCGCAGCTTCGCCCAGATCGCGCCGAGCAGCCAGGCCAGCGGCGCGAGCATGAAAAGCTCCATGAAAATAGCGACGCGCAATTCCCAGAAGACGGCAAGCGCCATGGCGCTTGCGAGGAACAGCGCGTGCGCA
>JAGWKW010000083.1 GCA_028865155.1 Alphaproteobacteria bacterium | reverse complement strand
AGGTAACCGTCTTTTTGCCGTCGAGCATGATCGCGCTGGTAAGGCCATGGCATTCGTCAAGATCGCCGGTCGTCAAAAACTTGCCGGGCGCAACCGTGCCGCCCGTAATCGGAAACCCGTCGAGCGCATAACCGATGACATGATGGATATCGGTGTTTTTCAAACACGCGCTCAAACTGTGATAATGATATTCGCCGCCCGACTGCGGATGGCCGTCGCAATGATCCTGAACCTCATGCGCGGCGGCATCGCGCAGATCGGCGTCGAAACCGTTGAACAAAGGCACGCCGTTCGTCATGACGCCGACTTCCATTTCCATGCAGGAGGGCGGATCGGTATAGGCCGGGTGCAGGGGAAAGCTGTCGCTGTAATCCTGTTCCTCGACGCCGTTCGGATTGCGGTCGTACTGAAACGCCGGGTCGGAGGACTGAATCGGAAAAATGCCGGTTGGCGTATCGACGGGCAAGCCATTGCCGGTGAAATCGCGCTGGCCATTGTCGAGCGACATCGAAAAACGCGCATCGTTCCAGAATTGCCGCCCCTGAACGAAGATTTTCTCGGATGGGTTCCATGTCGAGCCGTGAATCCACGGCCCGGCATGCTGCGCGCCGCCGCCCCTGCCGCGCGGCAGGCGGCACAGGTCGATATAGCCTTTGCGCGGCGTATCGAGCGTATATTTCCCGTCGCCGAGCGGTAAATGGCGCAAATCCGCTGCGCTGTGCCGTGAGGCCATGGCCAGAAGCTCGGCATCGGTATAGACATGCGGCGGCGCGGCGCGGGCAGGGGCCGCGAACAGGCAGAAAAACGCGGCCAGAAGGGCTGATCGGCGAATCATGAAACTCCTTCATCGGGCTTGACTCGCCCGCGTCGTTCAGGGCATTAAGTTCAGCATAAATTCTTTATACGACTGGCGCAATGTGGGTCACCACGGGGGAGTATAAAGACAAAACGAGCCGCGCGCCTGGGCATGAATTTCTAAACCTTAAACGGAGGATATCATGACCAATTTCACCTATTCCGCCGCCGCGCTCGACCGCCTGCAAAAATCCGATGCTGAGATTTTCGACGCGCTGATGCACGAAGAAACGCGCCAGAGCGAAGGCATCGAGCTGATCCCGTCCGAAAATTACTGCTTCCCCGAAGTCTATGCGCTGCTCGGCTCGGTCTTTAACAACAAATATTCCGAAGGCTATCCGGGCCGCCGTTACTATGGCGGGCAGGAAAATACCGACACGATCGAAAACCTCGCGCGCGACCGCGCCAAAGCGGTTTTCCGTGCCGGACATGCGAACGTCCAGCCGCTGTCCGGCTGCGCGATGAACGAGGCCGTCTATTTCGGGCTGTTGCAGCCGGGCGACGTCATTCTGGGCATGGATCTGTCGCATGGCGGCCATCTGTCGCACGGCCATCCGGTCACGAACATGGCCAAGATTTTCAAATATGTCCGCTACAAGACCGAACAGCCGGACGGCCATATCGACCTCGACAAAGTCCGCGCCGTCGCGATGGAAACGAAACCCAAGCTCATCATCTGCGGCCATTCCTCCTATCCGCGCGAATACGACTATGCCGGTTTCCGCAAAATCGCCGATGAATGCGGCGCGCTGCTGATGGCCGACGTGTCGCATCTGGGCGGGTTGATCGCGGGCGGCGCTTTGAAGAACCCGATGGATTTCGGCTTCGACGTCATGACGACGACGACGCATAAATCGCTGCGCGGTCCGCGCGGCGGCATGATTTTGTGCAAGAAGGAACATGGCGCGAAAATCGACAAATCGGTTTTCCCCGGCATGCAGGGCGGCCCGCACATGCACCAGATCGCGGCCATCGCCACGACGCTGAAACTTGTGCAATCGCAGGATTATAAAAACTACGCCAAACAGGTTCTGGCCAACGCGCAAAGCCTCGCCAAGGCTTTGCTTGCGGGCGGCGCGCATCTTGTCACCGGCGGCACCGAAAACCACCTGCTCGTCATCAACACGGCAACCGGTTTCGGCATCACCGGCGATGTGGCGGAAAAGGCGCTCGACGCCGCGGGCATCACGCTCAACAAGAACGTCATCCCCGACGATCCGAACCCGCCGATGAAACCGTCGGGCATCCGCTTCGGCACGCCCGCCGCGACCGCGCGCGGCATGGGCGAAGCGGAAATGCAGCAGCTGGCCAGCATCATGTTGCGGGTTCTGCGCGCGCCCGAAGACACGGCATTGCTCGCCAAGCTGCGCGAAGAAACCCGCGCGATGTGCAAGCGGTTCCCGGTTCCGGGCATCATCCCCGGAACGCCGCAAACGCAAAGCGCGGCGGCTTAGCGTGTAGCCAATCGTCATCCCGGCGCAAGCCGGGATCCAGTTTTAAGCCTTGTTTTGATGGCAAGGAAAAAACTTCAATCTGGATTCCGGCTTGCGCCGGAATGACGCGCTATGTTGCGGAGGAAGAATATGACAGGAACCGAAGAAACGACGCTAAAACGCCGCGCCGATCCGAAGCTGCTCGAAATCCTCGTCTGCCCGGTGACGAAAACGACGCTGCGCTATGACGCGGCGGCGCAGGAGCTGATCAGCGATGCAGCCGGTCTCGCCTTCCCGATCCGCGAAGGCGTGCCGATCATGCTGGCCGAGGAGGCGCGAAAGCTATAGAAACGGCGAGATTGCATCTTTTAGGCTGCCAAGATACATTGTATCGCACGTTCAATGCTCTTTTTTATAAAGGAGAATAAAATGTTTGGGCTGAATATATGTTTTAATATGGATGACCCAAAGGTCGCAGCACAAGTAACTAGAGGCGACTTCGAAGAAAAATTAGCTTTGCGTATCATTGATATTATTCACGGTCGAGAAAGTGGCCAGGGTTCGGACCCCGCCCCCTATAATGACGGGATGCATACTGTTCGCAGCATAGGTGTTGGCAGCGACTTTTGGCTGAGACGCGATGATATCGGATCATACAGATTAGGAAGTCGCCATCCGGCGGGCGATCTTTTTGCGGCGGTCGATAAGATTTTGCACGCCGATCACTGGTATGGAGATATGCTTCTTCCTTCTCGCTCAAATGCGGCGTCATTGAAGAATGCGCAGCCGGCCTTCCCCGCGCCTTGATAAACTTTATGGGTCGGGTTCGGGAGTCGCCATCCGCCGGACGTGCTGGCTTTTTCTGTCATCCCCGGCTTCATGCCCCGTCAGTTTCTGATCGACGGGTGTGGCAGCTCGCCTTCGCGGATCGCGAAGGCGAGCCGATCATGCTGGCAGAGGAAGCGCGGAAGATCGGATAGAGGCTACCGCCCCTTCGTCCGCTCGACGGAATTGATCGAAGTATTGGCGCGCAGCGCGGCGATGATGTTGGTCAGGTGCTTGGTGTCCTTGACCTCGATATCGACCAGAAGGTCGAAAAATTCCGGCGTGCGGCTCGTGATCTTCATATTCGTGATATTGCCGTTATTCTTGCCGATCACGGTCGTCATCGCGCCGAACGAATTCGGCTTGTTGACCAGCACGATGTCGAGCCGCCCGATCATGCCCTCGCTCTTGTCCTGCCCGTCGCTCCAGCCGACATCGATCCAGCGTTCGGGCGCGCGCGCGAAACTTTCCAGCGTTTCGCAATCGGTGGTGTGGATCGTGACGCCCTTGCCGGTCGTGACGATGCCGACGATCGGGTCGCCGGGCAACGGGTGGCAGCAACGCGCATAATGCACCGCCATGCCGGGAATCAACCCGTTCAGCGTCAGCGGCGCGCCGGGTTTCGCGACCTTGGCCTTGACCGACACAGGCTGCTCGGTTTTTTCGGGCGCTTTCAGCCTGTGCGCGGGATAGGCGGCGTTGAAAATTTCGCGCGCGGGCTGAAGCGACGCGCCGATATTGGCGTATAAATCTTCCAGCGACGCGCTCTGGAAATCCTTGGCGACGGGCTCGAAAGCTTTTTCGGAAAAATCGACATGTTCCTGCTTGCACAGTTTTTCCAGCATCGACTTGCCGAGCGTGACATATTCCGCGCGCTGCTGGGTGCGGATGAAGCGGCGGATGCAGGATTTGGCCTTGCCGGTGACGACGAAACGTTCCCATGCCGGGCTCGGCGTGCCGCCTTTCTGCGTCACGATCTCGACCTGGTCGCCGTTGCGCAGCTGCGTGCGCAAGGGCACCATGCGCCCGTTGACCTTGGAACCGACGCAGGCATCGCCGACGCGGCTATGCACGGCATAGGCGAAATCGACCGGCGTCGCGCCGCGCGGCAGCGCGATCAGATCGCCTTTCGGCGAAAAACAGAAAACCTGATCCTGAAACAGTTCGAGCTTGGTGTTTTCGAGAAACTCTTCGGGCCGCTGCGCATGTTCGACGATATCGAGCAGTTCGCGCAGCCAGCGATATTGCAAGCCGTCCGTGCGCGGCGCGCCCTGTTTATAGCCCCAATGCGCGGCGACGCCGAGCTCGGCGACTTCGTGCATCGCGCGGGTGCGGATCTGGATTTCGACGCGCTGCCGCTCCGGGCCCATGATGCCGGTGTGAAGGCTTTGATACTGGTTCGGCTTCGGCGTCGAGATGTAATCCTTAAACCGCCCCGGCACGACGTGGTAATGGCTGTGAATGACGCCGAGCGCCTGATAGCATTGCTCGACATTCTCGACCACGATGCGGAACGCCATGATGTCGGACAGCTGTTCGAAGCCGACATTCTTGCGCTGCATCTTGCGCCAGATCGAGTAGGGCGTTTTTTCGCGCCCTTCCAGAACGGCCGTGACCCCGCCTTTTTCCAGGACGTCATGCAGTTCCTTCATGACCTTGTCGGCGATGGCCTCGCCTTCGGTGCGCAAAAAATTCAGCCGCGCGACGATGCTGTTGCGCGCATCCGCATTCAGTTCGGCGAAGGCGAGATCTTCGAGCTCGTCCTTCATTTTCTCGATGCCGATGCGCTCGGCCAGCGGGGCATAAATCTCCAAAGTCTCGCGCGCGATGCGCTTGCGCTTGTCCGCGCCGCGCAGGTAATGCAGCGTGCGCATATTGTGCAAACGGTCGGCGAGCTTGACGAGCAGCACGCGGATATCTTCCGACATCGCGACGACAAGCTTGCGGAAATTCTCGGCCTGCTTGGCCTGGTCGGTCTGCAATTCGATGCGCGACAATTTGGTTACGCCGTCGACCAGCCGCGCGACGCCGTCGCCGAACTGTTTTTGAATATCTTCGAGCGAGGCCAGCGTATCCTCGACCGTATCGTGCAGCAGCGCCGTGGCGATGGTCGTGCTGTCCATCTTCATGTCGGTCAGGATGCCGGCGACTTCCAGCGGGTGCGAAAAATACGGGTCGCCCGATGCGCGCGTCTGGGTGCCGTGCGCCTGCATCGAAAAGACATAGGCGCGGTTGAGCAAATCCTCGTTGGCGTCGGGATCGTAGGCTTTGACGCGCTCGACCAGCTCGTACTGGCGCATCAAATGCGGCCGCGCGGCCATGGGCGGCGGCGCGTTGTGTGCGGCTGTGGTTTCGGCGTCAGGGGGTTGCATCGATATTCCTCAAGGAAATCGATAGCAAAGACAAGCTAACTAGTCCTTAATGTCGGCGTCTTCGAACGAACCGGCGACTTCGCCTTCGGATTCATTCGCGGGGGCCGCTTCTTCTTCGTCTTCCTCGGCGGCTTCGTCAGCTTCGTCATCGCTGTCGGAGCCCATCGCGTTGATCCAGTTCTGCTGCTCGCCTGCCATCAGCTCGGCGACGTCTTCCTCTTCCTCGACGCGGTCGGGCTCGATACGTTTTTGCAGCGTCTTGATGAAGGATTCTTCAAGCGCGGGCAGTTCCAGCGTCTGGTCGGCGATCTCGCGCAACGCGACGACGGGGTTTTTATCGCGGTCGCGGTCGACGGTCAGTTCCGCGCCCGAACCGAGGCCGCGCGCGCGATGCGCCGCGAGCATGACAAGCTCGAAACGGTTGGGGACTTGAAGGATGCAATCTTCGACGGTGACGCGGGCCATAGGATCCTCTTCGCGGCGCGATCATTTTCCTGCTTCCTTTCGGAGCCGGAAAGACAGGGCGCCTGTTTTTCATTGTGTTCCGGCGCAACCTACAATTTTCTTCAAGCCTTTGTAAAGCCTGATCCGTGCCGGAAACGCCGGAAAATCGCGCATACGGGGGTTTGCAGACTACTTGTTCCGGGAATCGTTCTG
>JAGWKW010000082.1 GCA_028865155.1 Alphaproteobacteria bacterium | reverse complement strand
GGCAGGAAACGGTCACCGCAGCGGAAAAAAATCTGAAATTCTTCCAGGAAATCGTCAAGACCGACATCATCAAGCCCAAGCCTGAATGGGCATCGCCCAACAAAATTCTGTTCGACCTGCATACTTTCACGCTGCGCGACTTTTCAACCGCGCCCGATGCAAACGAAATCCCCACGCTCGTCCTGCCGCCCTATGCCGGGCACACTTCCGTCATCGCCGATTTCCATGCCGGGCAAAGCCTGATCGCGACGCTGATGCAAAACGGCCTGACGCGCGTTTACGCCACCGACTGGCGCAGCGCCGACCAGACGATGAAGGATTACGACATCGACAATTACCTCGCTGAACTTCACGTCGCGGTCGGCGAGCTGGGCGGGCGCGTCAAACTGATCGGCCTGTGCCAGGGCGGATGGATGGCCGCGCTGTATGCCGCACGTTTTCCTGCACAAGTGGCGGCCTTGGTTTGCGCCGGAACGCCTCTCGACACGCAGGCAGGCAATGGCGGCATCCGCCTGCTCGCCGACGATCTGCCGATGAGCTTTTATGAAAATCTCGTGCTTGCCGGCGGCGGTTTGCTCAAAGGCGAATTCATGCTCGAAGGCTTCAAGAGCCTGAACCCCGAAAAGAATACGGTCGATAAATATGTCTCGCTCTACGAGCATATCGACGATGCGGCCTATCTAAAACGCACCGAAGCCTTCGAAAGCTGGTACGAAAACACCATCAACCTGCCGGGGCGCTGGTATTTGCAGGCGGTCAAGGAACTGTTCAAGGAGAACCGCTTCGCCAAAGGCCGGTTCAAAGCATTGGGCATCACCGTCAAACCGCAGACCATCACCTGCCCGACCTATCTTCTGGGCGGCAGGGAAGACGACATCACGCCGGCCGAACAGGTCTTCAACGCCAAAAACTTCATCGGCACGCCCAAGGACGACATCGTCACCGACATGGCCGAAGGCGGCCATATCGGGCTCTTCATGGGTTCGCGCGCGCTAACGGCCAACTGGCCTAAAATCGCGGCCTGGCTGCAGCAACGGAAATAGGCCGTTTCGCCAAAGAAGGGTTGACAGAAACCTGTTTTTTCAGGTACTTCCCCGCATTCCGCCGTTATTTGGACAGGTGGCCGAGTGGTTAATGGCAGCAGACTGTAAATCTGCCCTCTCACGAGTACGTAGGTTCGAATCCTACCCTGTCCACCATATCCAAGTCATTGAAATACATATTTCCCATACTCCCACGGCGGATTAATTAACGGATGCTTAGCGCACGCTTCTTAAAATAAAGCCATATTCGAACCGTCATATGGAAACATGGTTATGAGCCACCGCCCCAATGCCGGCCCTCATGAACGCACCGCCGCCGATCTGGCAGAGAATGGATTGATGGGCGTAAAGTTCAACATGAACGAACTGGCTGCGCTCATGAACAATGAAAAATTCGACTTCATGAGGCAGCATGGGATCGATGCCGATCGCGACGGCCCGCTTATGGACGGCCCCACTTTGGAGCAAATGGTCAAGAATCCAAAAGAGTTCGAGAACTTCATCGCGAAATTGAAAGATTACGAAAATGCCGTTGCCGCCATACATGCCATCGGCAGAAGTGGTTGCGACGCATATCTGGACGATAGAATGTTCCGGAAGTATGTCGAGTCCAATGACCAAATGCCAAGCGTTATCAGAGAGAGCGACGCCATCCGCAAAGGTGTCGAAGCCAAGCGCGCCGAACGCGGATCGTACGGCATGCAGCACGGCAGGAATGAAACGACCATAAAGCCCACCCCATAAATTCCTCTATTTCCTGCACGACTTGCAATCGCCGCAACAGCGTCATAAAAAAATCCATGACCAAATGCACCGGCTTCGCCCCCATCTCTCGCCCGGATGCGCGTGTGCTAATTCTGGGCACGCTGCCCAGCGTCAAATCCCTCGCGGAACATCAGTATTACGCCAAGCCGCAAAACGCCTTCTGGAAAATCATGGGCGACATTGTGGGCGCAGGGCCCGACCTGCCCTACAAAGACCGGCTCGAACAGCTGAAGGAAAACCGCATCGCCTTATGGGACGTCTGCGCAACGGCTGAACGCGAAGGCAGCCTCGACGCCGCCATCCGCGCGCCGCAGCCGAACGACTTCGCCACGTTCTTCAAAACACATCGCGACATTGAACGAATTTGCTTCAATGGCAAAACCGCTGAAAAACTGTTCCGCCATCATGTCGGCATAAAAATGCCGCATGTTACCCTTCCCTCGACCAGCCCGGCCCATGCGGGCATGGGCTACCGGCAAAAGCTCATACATTGGCGCAAAGCCCTACGCGGATAGCAGGTTTATTTCTGCGGCAGGTTCAGGATTTCGCGCTGCTCCGGATCCAGCTGCGTGCCTTCGAGGTCGGCGCCGTCGAAGTTGGTGAAAGCCAGGGTCGCGCCGCGCAAATCGGCATCGGCAAGGTCGGCCTTGCAAAATTTGACATGGCTTAAATTGGCGTTCGACAGGTTGGCATAGCGCAAGGACGCGCCAGACATGTCGGTCGTCAGAATAGTGCCACCGATCGCCAGCGGCTGCAGGCTCGCGCCCTGAAGGTTGGCGTTCCTGAGGCGGGCGTTGACGAAAATGCCGCTGCGCATATCGGCGGAAGAAAAATCGGCATGCCGCAAATCGGCTTCGCTCAAATCGACATGCTGCAGCTGGGCTTTCACAAAGCTCACTTCGTACATAATGGCGCCTTTGCCTTTGATCATCGTCAGGCAGGCACCGTTGAAGTGGGCAACGCCGCGCAGATCGAAACCGCTAACATCGAGCCGCTGCCCTTCCTTGCCGTTACTGTCGATCCATACTTTATGGAGATGCAAAAGCTGCTCGATCGGCACGCCAAGTTCCTGCATCGACGGGCCGATCGGCACGCTGGTCATCGCGCCTTCCAGGTTTTCCTTGGCGATCTCGCTCAGGTTGATGGAGGTGCCGCTCAAAACCGCGCCGCGCAGGATAACATTTTCAAGATCGCAATCGCTCAGATCGGCATTTTTCATATTGGCGCCGCTAAAATCGGCGTCTTTGAGACTGGCGTTCTTTATCTTGGCGCTTTTAAGCGTCGCATCGCTGAAATTGCTGCCGATGGCGACGGCGCCGGACATTTTGACGTCGCTCAGATTGGCGCCGCTCAGATTGGCACCGCCTTTGTCGATGACCGTCAAATTTCCATGGGCGGCTTTCAATTCTCCGCTGCTGTCTGCGCTCGACAAAGAACCTTCGCGCAAATCCGTGCCCATCATATTCGCGCCGACCATGTTCGCGCCGCGCAGCGATGCGCCCCGCAAATCGGCGCGCTGCAGGTTGGCGCCGTACATGTTCGCATGGCGCAAATCGGCGCAATAAAAAACCGCGCGCTCCAGCCGCGTTCCCGAAAAATCGGCGCTGCTCAGATATGCGCCGGTGAAATCGGCATCGGACATGTTGCGCCCGGCGAAGGAAAGGCCGGACAGGTCGTGATGAGCCAGGTTGGCGCGCATTCCGCCCTTGCGCCCCATGACGAAATTTTCATGCTTCTTGATCACGGCTTCCAGCTCCTGCTGGGTCAGCCGCTTGGGTTTCTTTTCCCCGGCGTCTTCGCTTTTTTCCTTATCCGCCTGCTTTTTTTCGGGATTCGCGTTCATGAGCCATTTGCACGATTTCAAGACAGTACCCGGCGGCCTAACTTGCCTTGTCCGATTGTTCTGGGCAGCCACAAGAGCCTTTTTTTTCGAAGATGGGTCGAGTTTTCCTTTTATTTACAACGATTTTCTGCATCGTACCATGGAATGGTTACCATTTTCTTTCGCTAAGTGGCCGCCGGGAAGCAAAATTTCAAAACCGTCGACTTTGGCGGTACAGACGATACTCTGTTATATTAAGGCAAGAATGCACAATATAGCAAACGTCAATGGCCCGGCTGCAGGAAAGCCTTTATGTTTTCTTCATCATTTGATTCTGAAAACAAACCATGAATGGCAAAGTCTTTAAATATGCCTGCTGCGCGGTTCTCTTTTTCGGAATGGCCGGATGCGCTAACCGTGTACGCCTCAATACGACCGCAATTCCTTCTTCCCGAAAGCAGCCTGAAAGATTGTTCGTCATCCTTAATGCGCCGCAAGCATGGAGCGATGATGCCACGGCATTTACAAACACCTTGTCCGAGAAGATGCAGCGCTGCGGTACGCAAACGCACGTCTTTTTCGATGCGCAAAAACCGGAAACCTTATCTTTAAACGATAACCCGGAAACCGCGAGAAAACAGATATTGCAAGAGGAAGCCTCCTTCTCTCCCGATACCATAATGTCCGTCCATTGGATTTCCTCCCAATCTGTGGTGAATGGGGGTATCGTTGATATTCAGTTCAGTCTTGCCCTTGTTTGGCGCCCCCCGGTTGCGGGCATGTCTTGGCAAGGCTCTGCAAACGTTCCAGCCAAGAGCCTGTTCTTCCCTGGCGGCGGGTCTGGCTTGGCCTCGGCCATCTTTGACGATTTGAACCACAAAGGATTTCTACCCCAATGCCCCGCACCGAAAAACTGAGGAGATTTTCATTTATGCTTGGCGTTCGCGTTCCACGAGTCTTTTTGCTCTGCCTCATATTGCCCGTTATGGGATGTACCATCATGCATGCCGAATCCATTAAGGATCCGAATTACAAGGCGAATATTCGACGACTCGCCATCGTCGAGCAATTGGGGCCATCCTATTTTCAGGATAGCTTCAATAAAAACCTAACGGAAATGCTGCATACATGCGGCGCGCAAGTTACATTGGTCAGCGCCGGAGAAGCCTTCGCAAATCCATCCGGGCCGGTTCTGAAAAAAGACGCCAATGGAAACGCGTTCGACGCCGCGCTGACAATTGTCCTGACATCCTACCAGCGGCTTACCCGCTACGGCATGCCCATAGGCGATCCGGACAACTTCCACTATACATTTACCCTCAGGGATGCCGGCGGAAAAGAAGTATGGAAATCCTTAATGGTTTTTGACTCCGGCAATGTAGTGCTAGCAGACAAAGGATTAATATTCGCGGCAGACGTCGTTAAGAAAATGAATAATGACGGCCTGTTTACAGGATGCGCGCCTCCGGATGAAGAAACCTCCTCTATCAGTGGCAAACTTTGATTAACGCAAAAACGGCCGTCTAACAGGCTCCCGGCAATACCGTCTTGTCGTTCTCCAAAGCCAGATGATGGTGCGCCCGAGAGGATTCGAACCTCCGACCTCCGGTTTAGGAAACCGCTGCTCTATCCAGCTGAGCTACGGGCGCTTGCCAAAAAAATCATAGTGTTAGACGTTTTGCAGGAGAAGCGAAATTTCAGCGCCGCAAAACGCCAATTGATCCATGATAAGCCGCTTATCGTTTAATTTATATAATATGCATACAATATTATTTTCCGGTTCCCCTTTCGGCCCGAGGAAACATGAGACATGCCTCCCCCGATTCGCACCGGGCGATGAAAAAAAACCAGTTAAGCTCACTCCGGGTTTTGATCGTCGATGACGAAAAACCAATCCGGCAGCTTGTCACCGACATCCTTATCCGCCTGGGATTCAAAGACATCACGGTCGCCACAAGCGGCCGCCAGGCGATCGAACTTGCGTCGGAACATGAATTCGATTTCATCATAACGGACTGGTGCATACCCGACATGGACGGCATCGAGATCGTCCGTTTCATGAGGTCCTCGCCGCGGGCGCGCCGCCCGATGACCCCGGTTATCATGCTGACCGGAAACACCGAAGCGAAATACGTTATCACGGCCCTGAATGCGGGCGTCAACGGCTATGTGATCAAGCCGTTTTCGGCGGCGCAGCTCATAGCCCGCATTCGGGCGATCATCGAGCATCCGCGGCCGTTCATCGTCGCTTCGAGCTACCGCGGCCCGGACCGCCGCCATTCCGACAAACCCGCCCCAAACGGAACCGAGCGCCGGAAACGGCGACGGCGCAAATAAAACGCATCACTGGAAACGAACATGGCCGATACGCCCGACAGCGAAGACGATGTGACGATCCTGCCCCCCGACCGCAGCCTGCTGGACAAGCTGGTTCCAGCCCGGCTCGACGAGCTGTTTTCGCCGCGCGCCGTCGCCGAAGCGCAGAAAGTCATCACAAAAGCGTCGAACGAATTCCTGGCCGAA
>JAGWKW010000081.1 GCA_028865155.1 Alphaproteobacteria bacterium | reverse complement strand
GCCGAGTGCCGCGATTTCGCCGCGCATTGGAAAGAGGTGCAGTCGGAGGAATTTCAACGTCTGGGCGTCATCGGCGACTGGGCGCACCCGTATCTGACGATGACGAAAAAGGCCGAGGCGCAGATTTTGCGCGAGATGCATAAATTCGTCGCCAACGGGCTGCTTTATAAAGGCGTCAAGCCGGTCATGTGGTCGGTGGTCGAAAAAACCGCGCTGGCCGAGGCCGAGATCGAATATCACGATCATACGTCGACGACGTTGTGGGTGAAGTTTCCGGTCGTCGAGGTTTCATCTGAGCTTTTGGAAAAGCTGCCTAATGCAACAATCAAAAAATTGTCAGTTGTTATTTGGACGACAACACCATGGACATTGCCAGCCAATAAAGCGATCGCCTACGGTGGCAACATTAACTATGCTCTTGTTGAGATTAAGAAAGCTGTTGATCCGCACTTAGTTGGGGAACGCATTCTAATTGCAAGTGAATTGCTAGATAAGTTTTGTGATGAAACTGGGATTGAGGTGCAACACATATATTGGAGTCCTTATAACACGAAGAATGTTAAACCTTATGAATACGTGGGGGCTGAGCTTAGAGGGATGCGTTGTGCCCATCCTTTCCGGGGCCGTGAAGGCACTGATACCTATTTCGACTACGATGTCCCGCTCTATCACGGCGATTTCGTCACCACCGATGCCGGCACCGGCTTCGTCCATATCGCGCCCGGCCATGGCGAGGATGATTTCAATCTCGGCCAAAAATATAAAATCAAATTCGATGAAACCGTCGGCGATGACGGGCGCTATCTGCCCAACGTCAAGGGCTTCGAAGGGCTTTATGTTTACAAACCCGACGGCAAAGTCGGCGAGGCCAACGGCGCGGTCATCAAGGCGCTGATCGAAGCCAACGCGCTGCTCGCCAAAAAGAACATCAAGCATTCCTATCCGCATTCGTGGCGGTCGAAGGCGCCGCTGATTTTCCGCACCACGCCGCAATGGTTCATCGCGATGGATGTCCCCATCGCGGGGCGCAAGGAAACTTTGCGCGAAACCGCGTTGCAAGCCATCGCCGACACCGAATGGTTTCCGTCCATCGGCGAAAACCGCATTCGCGGGATGATCGAAAGCCGCCCCGACTGGTGCATCAGCCGCCAACGGGCATGGGGCGTGCCGATTGCGCTGTTCCTCGACAAAAAGAGCGGCGAGATTTTGCGCGACGATATTGTATTTGCGCGCATCGCGGACGCGTTCGAACAGGATGGCGCCGACGCCTGGTACGCGCGCCCGGCGCAGGAATTCCTCGGCGACGCCTACAGGGCCGAAGACTATACGCAAGTGTTCGACATCGTCGATGTGTGGTTCGAATCCGGCTCGACTCACGCTTTCTGCCTCGACCCCGAAAGCAGCGGCGGCGAATGGCAGAATTTGAAATGGCCGGCTTCGCTTTATCTCGAAGGTTCCGATCAGCATCGCGGCTGGTTCCATTCTTCGCTTCTGGAATCCTGCGGTACGCGGCATCGCGCGCCGTTCGACCGGGTTCTGACTCACGGCTTCACGCTCGACGAGCAGGGGCGCAAGATGTCCAAGTCGCTCGGCAACGTGACTGCGCCGCAGGAAGTGTATGAAAAAATGGGTGCGGATATTCTGCGCCTGTGGACGATTGCCTCCAATTATGTCGAGGATCAGCGCATCGGCCCCGACATATTGAAACAGACCGGCGATACGTACCGCCGGTTCCGCAACACGCTGCGCTATCTGCTCGGCGCGCTGAACGGGATGAGCGCGGAAGAACATATCGAACCCGCGCAGATGCCCGAACTCGAACGCTGGGTTCTGCATCGGCTGCATGAAATCGACGGGATCGTGTGCGCCGATATGGCGAAGTTCGATTTCAGCCATTTGCTGCAAACGCTGCACGCCTTTTGCAATGCGGATTTGTCGGCTTTCTATTTCGACATTCGCAAAGACAGTTTGTATTGAGACCGCGCCGACAGCATCCGCCGCCGTAGCGCGCGCACCGTCATGGAGCATATCTTCAACCATCTGTGCATCTGGCTCGCGCCGATTTTGTGCTTTACGGCCGAGGAGGCGTGGCTCGCGCGTTTCGGCGCTGCGGAAGGCGTCAGCGTCCATTTGCAAACTTTCCCTGCCGTGCCGTTCGAATGGCGCAACGAAGGGCTGGCGAAGAAATGGGCCGAGATCCGCAATGTCCGCCGCGCGGTCACGGGCGCACTGGAAGTCGCGCGTAACGAAAAGAAAATCGGCGCGCCGTTACAGGCGCATCCGCAGGTTTATGTGCCGCAGGCGACCAAGGAATTGCTGACCGGGGTCGATTTTGCCGAAATCTGCGTCAATTCCGCGCTGACGCTCCACGCCGCCGCGCCGCCTGCCGATGCCTTCGCGCTACAGGACATGGCCGATATCGGCGTCGTCGTTAACCTCGCCGAAGGCCAAAAATGCGAACGCTGCTGGCAAACCCTGCCCGAGGTCGGCAGCCATGCCGACCACCCGGATTTATGCGATCGCTGCCACGATGCGGTCACGCATAAAGATAAAGCGGCGGCTTGATAACGCCCAGCGAAACGCCAAGGAAACCATTGCATTAACCATCGGCTCTTGCGATACAGGGGTTGCCGCGCCTTGGGGCGGGCAAGATTTTGTTAACCTAAAGAGAACGTTTTTTTAAATCATTTCCGATAGATAATAGCGTTCTCTTATTGCTCAGGTTAAGCCAATTATGTATCTCGGCATCGATCTCGGTTCTTCCAACAGCGTCGTCGCGGGCATCGTCGACGGCAAGGCGCGCGTGTTCCGTCCGGCGGACGGCGGCGAGGTTTTGCCATCCGTCATCTATTTCGACAAACGCGGCCACCGGCTTTACGGCCGCCGCGCGCATGACCAGGCTTTGGTCGCGCCCGAAAATGTCGCGCAGGGCTTCAAGCGGCTGATGGGGTCTTCCACGCCGATCGAGATCAAGGACGCGGAGCTGACTCTGACGCCCGAAGAATGTTCCGCCGAAATCATCCGCCAGCTTCTGGGGCAGGCGGCAACCGAGTCCGGCGGCGACAAGGTCACGGGCGCGGTCGTCACGATCCCCGCCGCTTTCAATCAGATGCAGTCCGAAGCGACCTTGCGCGCCGCGAAAATGGCGGGGCTGGAACGCGTCGATCTGCTGCAGGAACCGATCGCGGCCGCGATGGCGGCAATGGAGGGCGCGAAACGTTCGGGCCGCTTCCTGATTTACGACCTTGGCGGCGGAACGTTCGACGTCGCGCTGGCGCAGGCTATCAATGGCGAGGTTACCATCGTCGCGCATCAGGGCATCAATATGCTGGGCGGGCGCGATTTCGACCGCATGATCGTCAACGAAATCGTGCGCCCGTGGCTGGCCGAAACGTTCGACCTGCCGGAAAATTTCCAGCGTGACCCGGCCTATCGCCGGTTGATCCGCATCGCGCAGCTGGCATCCGAAAAAGCCAAGATCGATCTGTCGTCGAAAGACGAAGCCGCCATTTTCGCTTCCGACGAAGAATTACGTATGGTCGATCAGAACGAGATGGAGATGTATCTCGACGTGCCGTTGACGCGCGCGCGGTTCGAGGAGCTGATCCGCGAGCCGGTGATGCAGACCATCGATCTGATCCGCACCGTTTTGAGCGAAAACAATACGAGCCATGAAGAAATCGACCGCATCGTCTTTATCGGCGGGCCGAGCCGTATCCCGCTTGTTCGGCAGATGGTCGCGAACGAACTTGGCATCGCTGCCGACCTCAAGACCGACCCGATGACGGCCGTCGCCGTCGGCGCGGCCTATTATTGCGAAAGCCGCCAATGGGGCGACGACAATGTCAGCGCGCCGAAACCGCGCGAGGCGGTGGCCGAAACGCCGGACGAGGCGGATGTGTCTTTTGCCTATACCGCGCGGACGCCTTCGGACAAAACCATCGTGACCTTGCAGGTGAAGGGCGAATCCGCCGCGCCGCGCCAGGTCAGGATTACGGGCAAGGGCTGGGATTCCGGCGCGCTGCCGCTGATCGACGGGCTGACGATCTCCGTGCCGCTCAAAGAGGCGGGAGAGCATCAGTTTGCGGCGCAGATTCTCGACGAAAAAGACAATGTCCTGCCGCAGTATAATCAGACCCTGCTGATCACGCGGCTTGTCGCTGCGACCGGAAGCATCCCGGCGGCGCAGACCATCGCGGTCAAGGCGTTGGGCCATATGCAGGCGCAGGAAAACATCCTGATGCCGCTGGTCAACAAGGGCGACATTCTGCCCGCGCAGGGCAAAGCCAAATTCACGAGCGCGCGGACGCTGAAGTCAGGCGAGCCCGGCTCGGTCACGTTCGAGCTGTTTCAGGTCGAATATCCCGAACGCGTCGATTTGAATTTATGTGTCGGCGTGTTCCGCATTGGCGGCGAGGATTTGCCGGACAATTATACGCTGGCCGAAGGCGCGCCTGTGACCTTCGACTGGGTCATGTCCGACAGCGGGATTTTGCAGGCGACAGTTGCACTCGACGGCGAAATGCCGGTCGAGCTTAAAGCGCCGCGCTTCTACGCGCCGCAGGCGGGACAGCTATCCTTCGCGGGCGAAAGCGGTGCGCAATTTGCGGGCGCGGTCATCAAGCAGGGCGAAGACGAATGGGGCGATCTGGCCGCCGCCGTCGGCCCTGAGGGCGGGCCGGAAGTACAGCTTTTGAAAATGCGCCTGCATGAGCAAAGCGAGACTTTGGCCGAAGCGGGCAGCGATCCAGAAACCGTACGCCGCGTCGCGGAAGAAGCGCGTTTCGTGCGGCAGGATATCGCGCGCCTGAGCCGGAAGTTCCGCGCCGCGATGCTGCAACGCCGCCTGGGCAAGATGAATGCCGTGTTCAACCGCATCGCGCGGGCCCATGCGCAAAAGGCCGAAGGCGAACGTTTCGACAATCACGCCGCCAAGGTGCAGCAGATCATCGACGATGCCAACGTTCGGGCTTACGATGATGCCGATCTGCACCTGACCGAAATGCGCGATCTGTTTTTCGCCGTCGCATGGCGCGACCGCGATTATGTCCATACCTGGTTCAAGCGTTTGTCGAGCGAACCCTATCTGTTCCCCGACGCGGACGAGTTCGCCGCCATGGTCAAGGAAGGCGGACAGTTGGCCGGATCGGACGATACCGATGCCCTGCGCGCGCTGGTCAAGCGCATGCTCTCCGCGCGCATCGCTCTTGCCGCCTCCGACAGCGCGGGCGAACTGGCGACGATCGTGAAGGCGTAAGAACGTTAGAATCATTGTGAAACAAAGGATTTATGCGCTTTTTGCGCTTCGTCCTTGCATTCCCGGAACAAATCGCTATAAACGGCCCGCCTTAACAGGCTCCTTGCTCGTCTCTTGAAGGCGGGCTTTGACTGGAGCGGCTGATGCGTCGAAATGAATTCGGCCCAGCGTCCGGTCGCTAAACCAGAAGGGAAAAAAGCGCATGCCGCTTTACGAATCCATTTTCATCGCGCGTCAGGACGTGCCTGCGGCTCAGGTCGAAACCCTGACCCAAAGCTTCGCCGACATCATCGTCAAGGATGGCGGCAAGGTCAAAAAGACCGAACAATGGGGTCTGCGCAACCTCGCCTACCGCATCAAAAAGAACAAAAAGGGCCATTACGTCCTGTTCAATCTCGACGCGCCGCCCGAAGCCGTCGCCGAAATGGAACGCAATATGGGCCTTAACGAAGACGTCCTGCGTTTCATGACTGTGCGCGTCGAAGAGCATGAAGAAGGCCCGTCGGCCATTATGCGCAAAGACGAACGCAGCGACCGTCCGTCATTTGGCGACAGGGGCGGCGACCGCGGCGACAGAGGCTTCGACCGTCCGCGCCGCGCGCCGCGCAGTGAAACCGCTTCCGAAGGAGACGCAGCATGAGCATGAATGAATCTTCCCCCCGCACCCCGCGCGGCGGCGACCGTTCTTCTTCCGGCGGTTTTGGTGGCAGCAGCTTCGGCGGATTTCGCCGCGGCCGCAAAAGCTGCCCCTTCACCGGCAAGAATGCGCCCAAGATCGACTACAAGGATCCGGGCATGCTCAAGCGCTTCATTTCCGAGCGCGGCAAGATCATGCCGAGCCGTATTACTGCGGTCTCGACGAAGAAGCAGCGCGAACTGGCTCAGGCCATCAAGCGCGCGCGTTTCCTCGCCTTGCTGCCTTATGCCGACAAGC
>JAGWKW010000080.1 GCA_028865155.1 Alphaproteobacteria bacterium | reverse complement strand
CGGCACTTCGTCCTTGTCCTTGCCTTCCTTGCGATATTTTTCCTCGATCTTCCATTCGATCGGCAAACCATGGCAATCCCAGCCCGGCACATAAGGCGCGTCGAAGCCGAGCATCTGATAGCCGCGATTGATGACATCCTTCAGAATTTTATTGAGCGCGTGGCCGATATGGATATTGCCGTTGGCGTAAGGCGGGCCGTCATGCAGGATGAATTTCTTGCGCCCCTCCGCCATCGCGCGCAACCTGCCGTGCAGATCCATCTTCTGCCATCGGGCGAGAAGCTCCGGCTCCTTCTGCGGCAGGCCGCCTTTCATCGGGAAGTCGGTCTGGGGCAGAAAAACGCTGTCGCGGTAGTCTTTTTTGGTTTCGGTCATTGTCTGTCCTGTGGCGCGGGCGACGACATTATCATCGCTTTTTGCGCGGCGAAAGCGGGAAAAACGCCGTTTATGCGCGTTTCGCCGCCTTTATATCCTCGATAATCTGCGCCTTGAGCGCATCGAGCCCGTCGAATTTGCGTTCGGGGCGGATAAAGCGCACCGGCGCGAATTGCCAGATTTCGCCATAGATGTCGGAAGCGAAGTCGAACAAATGCGCTTCGAGCGTTTCGTGTTTGCCATCGACGGTCGGGCGCAGGCCGATATTGGCGACGCCTTTATAGGACAGTTCCTCCCCCACCCGGCCCGCGCGCACGGCATAAACGCCGAAACGCGGACGCAAATAATCGTCAAGCCCGATATTGGCAGTGGGAACGCCGATGGTACGGCCGCGCTGGGCTCCTTTAATGACGTCGCCTTCGATCGTCCATGCGTGGCCGAACATATCGTCGGCGGGTTCGATTTCGCCCGCGCGCAGCAGCTCGCGAATGCGGGTCGAGGAAAAAGCCGCGCCATCGCCCACCGGGGCGATTTCATCCACGCCGATCCCGTGCGGCACGAGCCATGCGGCGAGCTTCTGCATATCGCCGCCGCGATCATGCCCGAAAGTAAAGTCGTAACCCGCGACGATATGCCGCGCACCCAGACGGTCGCGCAAAACCCGTTCAGCGAATTCCTGCGCCGCCACTTGCGCCAGCTCGAGCGTGAAAGGTAAAGTCACGACATCGTCGATGCCGCATTCCTTCAAAAGCCGTTCTTTGACCGGCGCAGGCGTCAGCCGGAACGGTTCGGTGTCGGAAATGAAAACCGAGCGCGGATGCGGTTCGAACGTCAAGACGCGCGCCGGAACCTTCAATTCCTTCGCGCGCGCGACGGCGGCCGCGATCACGGCGCGATGGCCGCGATGTACGCCGTCGAAATTGCCCAACGCGAAAACGCCGCCCGCGGCGGCATCGGAAGGAACGAGGGAATGCGTGGTTTCAACCATTATGTTTGTTTGGTTTCGAACTCTTCTTATGATACGAAGAAGCCCGCCCGAATCTCAAGGGCTTAAATCTCAAGGACTTATCGTTGATGCCTTTTCCCCTTCTGCCCCACGCTTTTTTCGACCTCGGCGACGGCGGCAAGCTGCGTTACGCCCGTTTCGAACCCGCATCCGCGCCATGCGGCACGATCCTGATCGTTCCCGGACGGCGCGAATTCATCGAAAAGAAATATGCCGAACTCGGCGACAGGCTGCGCGGCCGCGGCTATCGCCTGATCATCGTCGAACCGCGCGGCCAGGGATTGTCGAGCCGTTTCCTGTCCGGCGCGCAGCGCCAGCGCGACCATATTGGCGATTTCAAAATGCATCTCGACGATCTGCGCGCTTTCTTCGCCGCCGTCGTCCTACCCGATCTCGCCGCGCCGCTTATCTTCCACGGTCATTCGATGGGCGCGCATCTGATCCTGCGCTGGCTCGCCGAAGACAGGCCCGCGCAGGCCAAAGCCGCCTTCCTGACCGCGCCGATGCTGGCGTTAAGCTCCCTGCCCGCGCATGCGCTCGCGCACGGCGTTAGCTGGCTCAGCGTCCATGTGCTTGGCCACGCAACCGAATATGCGCCGATGCAGCACGATTTCGACGCGCGCGACTGCACATTCGAAGATAACGTCCTGACCCAAGACCCCGAACGTTTCCCGATCATCGAAAATTATTTCAAGGCGCATCCCGACCTGACCGTCGGCGGCGTGACATGGGGCTGGCTTCTGGCGTCGATGTATTCGATGCATATCGCGCACCGGCACGGCTATCTGGCGAATATCGACATCCCCGTCCTCGCGCTGGTCGGCGACCGCGACAAGGTCACGCCGGTCAAGGAAACCGGCCCCTACCTGAATGAAATTCCGCGCGTGCGCACGCACATCATCGCGAACGCCAGGCACGACCTTATGAACGAAGCCGATGCCGCGCGTAACGAAGTCTGGACACAGGTAGAAGAATTTCTGTCGTCGGTTCTTACGGCGCGATAATCTCGACGCAGGTTCCGATATCGGCTTCACCCAGCACTGCCAGCAAATCGTCGAGCGCCAAGGTCACGCATCCCGCCGACGGGGAAAAGTCGGGTCGCGCCAGATGCAAAAAAATCGCGCTCCCCTTGCCTGCGACGGGCGGATCGTCGTTATAACCAAGCACGGCCACGACATCGTACAAACTGTCGCCCCGCCACATATGGTCGGCAGACGCGGCATAAGGACGTTTGACATGCCTGTTGTAATTGACGTCCTCCGGCGCCTCGCACCATCCATCGTCGGACTCCATTGCCCGCGACGGCAGCACAAGCCGCGGCAGGGTCACACGGTCGGCACGATAGATAACTTCGCGCATCCGCCAAATCCCGGCGGGCGTCGCGCCGTCGCCTTCGCGTTTGGCCGATGCGGGCACGATGCCGCCGCGCCCGACCGCGCAGCGCATATCCCGCCCTTTCCATAGGGCCGTATGTTGATTTTTAACGATTAGGTTCATGCGACAGCCCGATTGAACATAAAGCCGCGCAAGTGTAACATGCGCGGAAGAAGGTGAAAATCATGATCTATTCGCAAACCGACCTGTTCAAGCTTCTGCACGACACGCGCGCCGTTTCGATCTGGAACCGCGCCAAAGGGCCGGTTTTCTGGTACGCGGCCAATGTGCCGGGCCCCTTTTACGTCAATACCGAAATGACCATCGGCGCCGACCTGTCTGCCCGGCTGCTGCGCGAAATCACCGCCATCGTCGCCGGAACCGTCGATGCGCAGGCACGGGCCGAACAGCTCGATGCGCTGATCATGGATGCCTATAAAACCAGCCCATCCTGGCAGAAACTGATCGCGACGATGATCGACAAGGCGCAAGCCGAATTCCCCGAAGGCGATTTCAACCTGATCTCCGGCGGCGAACGGCGCGACTTTCTGTTTTCGATCCCCTTCGCGCATGCCTCCGGCCTGCCGCACCTGTTTTTGTTCAAGAACGAAACGAGCTGGTGCGCGCATCCGCTGCCGCAACATCCGCGCGCGCTTCACGTTTCCGACCTCATCAACAACGCGGCAAGCATTCTGGATCGCTGGCTGCCCGCGCTCGACGCGCTGCACATCCCATGCTGCGGCAATCTCTGCATCAATGTGCGCGGCGACAACGGCCTCAAGCGCCTGCACGGCGCAGGACAGAAAACCGCCTGCCTTGCGACCATCGATGCGGAATTTTTCCGCCATTTGCATGCCGAAGACCTGATCGACCGCGAAACTTTCGAAGAAATCGCCGTCTTCTTCGCCTCGGCCAAGGATTGGGCAGCACGCTACCTGATCGGCAAGCCGGAATTGTTCGACGTCTCAGGCTGCGACGCGAAATCCTTCGAACGGTTGCGCGCCTTCATCGCGAACGACCCGTGGAAACTGCGCCCGCAGCACGAAGCCTTCTTCGCCGACATGGGAAAAGCCATCGCCCGCCGCGCCGCCAAAGCAGCCTAGCGACTTTACGCGCCGCGCGTGGCCTCTTCGATCATGCTGTTGAGGCAGCGCAAAACGTCATGCGACGCTTCTTCAAGCTCGCGGTAATAATTCATTCCTTCTTTGAGCTTCTGCGCCTCGAAACATTTGGCGGCTTCGATGCCGGCGGCATGCACTTTTTTGTGCGCCCCTTCGAGCTCGCGGAAAGCCGCCATCCTTTTCGTCGCCTCGTCGGCCTGCTGATAATACCACTTGCCGAGGCGGCACATGGTATGGTCGGCAAGCTCGGACGATTTAAGCGAAACGCGCCCAACCGCCATATCGAGCAGCTTCTTTTTCCACAAAACATGGTCGGCCTTGGCGAGATAAAGGATTTTGTGGGGAATATCCTCGGTCGCAAGCTGGCTGCGCATGTCTTCGATCAGCTTGACCGACGCGTCGGCCTGATCGGCCAGTTTTTCAACCGACCCCAGATTTTGCGCGCCCTTCTCCTTGACGACATCCATATTTTCCGCGAGCAGGTTGACGGCGATTTTCTGCTGCTCGATGATGCCGGTCAGCTCGTTGGCCTGATGCGAGATCGAGGCCGAATTCTCGCTGATGGTCTGGAAATCGCTGCCGACCTTTTCGGCCGAGCCGACGACTTTTTCCATCGTCGATTGCGATTTGGAAACGGTATCGAGGACGCTGGCGAAGGAATCGTTCAAATTCTTGATCTGGCCGCGGATGGTCTCGGTCGCCTCCGCCGTCTGGCGCGACAGCGATTTGACCTCGCTGGCGACGACGGCAAAGCCCTTGCCATGCTCGCCCGCCCGCGCCGCCTCGATGGTCGCGTTGAGCGCCAGCAAATTCGTCTGCCCCGCGATCTTCGCGATCAAATCGACGACCTGGCCAAGACTGGAAACGACGCCCTGCAAATCGCGGGTTTTGACCGCGACGCTTTCGAACAAGGTGCCCGTTTCCGCAATCTGCCCGCGCAGCCCCGTCAATTCCTGCATTCCCGCGTTGGTCAAACGGCTCGATTCGTCGACCGCCTGCGCGGAACGCTGTGCCGAATTCCCGATTTCGCCGATCGAGGCGGCAAGCTCTTCTACCGCGCTGGCCATCGACGTGGCGGCGTCCTGCACCTCGCGCGCGGAGGCCAGAATATTGGCCGACGATACGCTGACTTCGGCAGAAGCCGCGCTTAAACCGACAACGCCGATAAGGGTTTGCAAGGAATCCATGGAGGCCCCCGATCTTGTGGGAAGAAGAACTTAAGGATGGGCCGACAGATTTACAATGTCGCAGAAGATCATGCAACCCAAAGCGCACGGACCGAAACAGTCCTGAATGCCCTTTTCTACGACCGGATGCTTTCTTCGATTTGCCAGGCGACGAGTCCCGGCACATACGCCAGTAAATCCCCGCAGCGCCGGATGACCGCAAGCGCCGCCGCGATATCGGGCGGCACGCCCGCAATATATCCCGCCAGCACGAAACCGGTTTCCTGCACGCCCAAAGCCGCCGGCATCATGAAAAACATATTGATCGAAACCTGAACCAGCGCTTCGACAAGTGTGGCCTGCAACATGGATACGGGGTGCCCCAGAATGTAAAGGGCAAGCCACGTTTCCCCACTCCCGACAACCCACGCCAGCAATTCCCACGCGCTGCAAACAAAGATGTTTCTTTTGTCGCCGTAAAGGCGATCGACAGCCTGGTCGAACCGTCGGCCGTCGCCGGCCAGTTTCAACCATGCATCGCTGCCGAAAATAGCGCGCGAAATTCTGGAAAGAATCCGGAAAAGCCCCTGACGCTGGATATAGAACAGAAGCGCGACAACCAGAAAAGAAAAACTCAAGCCAAGAAGCAAGTGCGCCGTCGCCTCGTGACGCTCGGCTTGCCATGCGAAAAAGGCGATGCTCACGACACCGAAAAGAATGAGCGTAACGAGCGCAAGCGTGACCTCGACGATCATCGAAGCGAGCGCCGCCGCCTTTCCGAAACCGTATTTCGCCATGACGCGCAAGGCAGCGATTTCGCCGCCGATATGAGCGGCCGGCATCAGATTATCGACGGCGGAACGAATCCAAAGGAAATACGAAACAAGGCCTATCGACGGGCGTTTCTCATCGACGATCAAAGCCCGCCACGCGAAAGCGCAGCAAAGCATCGGGATAAAGCGGTAAGGCGCGACAATCAGGATTTTCCATCCTGCATGCCCAAGCGCCCGTAAAATATCGCCATACCCGCTCCACACGATAACGGCAACGGCCATCCCCAGGCCGAAAAACCACAAAAGAGCGGCATAGCGCGGCATGTTGAAAGAAAAAGACATCGTCGTCTGCAACGGGGCGGATGAACCCAAAACAGCTCGCAGCAAAGGCTACCCG
>JAGWKW010000079.1 GCA_028865155.1 Alphaproteobacteria bacterium | reverse complement strand
CAACCGCGCCGGGCGAAAAACGGCGGGCCGCGACGGATATGACGGTCGCCGCTTTCGGCCTCAAGTCCAAAGCCGGACTCGCCGGCTATGACCTCGTTTCCAGGCTGGCGAAATCGCTGCACCAGCGATGCGAAAGTCTCGGCGAAGCCATCGCCGATCCCGCCCATGTGCCTGTCGTCAAATGGCATATCGACAGCCTCAAGCAACTCCTCGCGCTTAGAATCAAGGGATCGGGCGGCACAGTCGGCACGCAAATCCTCGCCGAACTCGACAGGCTGGATGGAAAAGGATCAGGCTCGTAACTCCAGAATAACCGGCGTGTGATCCGAAGCCTTGTCCTCGCCGCGCGGGGCGCGGTCGATTGTACAACCCGCAACCCTGTCCACGGCTTCGGGCGACAGCAGGAAATGGTCGATGCGAATGCCATTGTCGCGCGGCCATGCCCCGCCCTGATAATCCCAGAATGTGTAAGCGTTTTTCCGGTGCGGATGAAGGGCGCGGAAAATATCGGCATAACCGAGATTGAGAATGTCGCGCAATGCGGCCCGCGTTTGCGGCAGATAAAGCGCATCGCCTTCCCACGCCGCAGGATCGTGAACATCGATGGGTTCGGGAATGACATTATAATCGCCGCCGAGGACGACCGGCTTTTCATCGCGCAGCAAGGCCGCCGCATGTTTTTTAAGCCGCGCAAGCCAGGCCAGCTTGTAATCGTATTTTTCCGTGCCGACAGGATTGCCGTTCGGCGCATAAATACTGGCAACACGGACGCCTTTAATGGTCACCTCGACATAGCGCGCCTGCTCGTCCTTTGCATCGCCAGGCAGGCCTTCATGCACGGCTTCGATGGGATGCAGGCTGGCAATCGCCACGCCGTTATAGGATTTCTGACCCAGCGCATGGGTTTCGTACCCCGCCGCCTTGAAATCCATGGCCGGAAAAGCATCCGTCTCGCATTTGATTTCCTGCATCAGCAGAATATCCGGCTTCGCCTCCGCCAGCCACGCCATCACGTTCGGCAGGCGCGCGCGGATCGAATTGACGTTCCAGGTCGCAATTTTCATGCCTTATCCCCGACCGAAAACGAACTACCGCAACCGCAGCTCGATGCCGCCTGCGGATTGACGATACGGAACCCGGATTCCATCAGCCCCTCGCCGTAATCGACCTCGCTTCCATCGAGCAGCTGCAGCGATGTCTTGTCGACCACAAGCTTCGCCCCGTCGCGTTCGACGACAATATCATCGTCCACGTCGATGGCATCGGCGAAACCGAACTTATACTGATAGCCCGAACAGCCTCCGCCCAAGACTTCAAGCCGGACGCCCTGCACGGCCTCAGCCGATTCGGCCACGACCTTGCCGATGCGCCGTGCCGCCGCTTCGCTTAGTGAAATAGTCATTTTCGGTGCTTTCCTGCTGCTTTCGCCAATGTTAATGTGCGCTCATGAAGCCGGATTTTCAAGCCATGCTCAACGCCCCTGCCCTTGCCCCTTACGCTACCCAGGCCGCCCGCAGCCGGGGACGCCTGATCCACGAAGCGCCAAGCGCCTCGCGCAGCGAGTTCCAGCGCGACCGCGACCGCATCATCCATTCCGGGGCATTCCGCAAATTGCGCAACAAAACGCAAGTCTTCATCGAAAGCGAGGGCGATTATTACCGCACCCGGCTGACTCACTCGCTCGAAGTCGCGCAAATTGCGCGCTCGCTGAGCCGTACCTTGCGGCTCGACGAGGACTTGGCCGAAACCGTCGCGCTCGCCCACGATCTCGGCCATACCTGCTTCGGTCATGCGGGCGAAGACGGCCTTGCCGAGGCCATGCGCCCCTATGGCGGCTTCAGCCATAACGAACAGACGTTCCGCATCCTGACCGCGCTCGAAAACCGCTATGCGCGTTTCGACGGGCTGAACCTGACATGGGAAACGCTGGAAGGCGTCATCAAGCATAACGGCCCCGTCAAACCAGCCGACAGGCTGCCGACGCTTGCCTCTTTCAACGCAAAATGGAATCTCGAACTCGACACCTTCGCCGGACCTGAAGCGCAGATCGCCGCCCTGTCCGACGACATCGCCTATAACACGCACGATATCGACGACGGGCACCGCGCCGGGTTTTTCCGGCTCGAGGATTTACGCGACCTGCCCTTGTTCGGCCCGTCGATCGAGAAAATGCGCGACGCCTATCCGAACGCCGCGCGCGAAAGATTGATGTACGAAGCGGTGCGCGAAGTCATCGGCCTTATGATCGGCGACGTGCTGGAAACCACACGCGCCAATCTCGGCGCGCTCGCCCCGCGTTCCGCCGAGGATATCCGCGCGGCAGGCCGCCCTGTGGTCGGGTTCAGCCCGGCAATGGCACGCCATGTCGAAACCCTGCGCGGCTTCCTGCATGAACGGCTCTACCGCCATCATCGCATCAACCGGATCTGCGCCAAGGCGCGGCGCATCGTCCATGACCTGTTCGATTTCTTCATGGCGCAGCCCGACTGCCTGCCTTCGGCGTGGTTCGCCTCGGTGGAGGAAACCCGCGGCGACGACACGGCCAAAGCCCGCATCATCGCGGATTACATCGCAGGCATGACCGACCGCTTTGCCGTGCGCGAACACCGCAAGCTGTTTTCAACGGATGCGATGGCCTGACATGAAATATGCGCTGATCGGCACGGGGAAAACGGGGCAGGCCATCCGCGACGCCATCCCGGAACGCGATCTGGCGGGCGTTTTCAACACGCGCAACCCGGCGACGGTCGAAGGGTTGCGGCAAGCCGACGCCGGCATCGTCTTCGTCCCCGGCCCCGCCTTCGCCGCGCTGATGCCCGTTCTTCTGGACTCCCGGCTTCCGCTCGTCATCGGCACGACAGGCTTCGCATGGCCGGACGATCTCGACGCGCGGCTCAAATCCGCGAATACGGCATGGATCGTCGGCAGCAATTTCAGCCTCGGCCTCAATGTCATGCGCTTCTTCGCCCAGCGGATAAAAACGGCGCTTGACGCCCTGAAACCCGGCGGCATGAAACTCGGCATCGCGGAAAAGCACCATATCCACAAGCTCGACGCGCCGAGCGGCACCGCTCTTTACCTCGCGCAGGCGCTTGGCTTCCCGGCGCAGGACATCGCCGTCGCGCGCGAAGGCGACGCCAAAGGCACGCATACCGTTTCCTTCGCGCTTGCCCACGACGCGATTTCGATAACCCACGAAGCGCACGACCGCGCGGCCTTCGCCGAAGGCGTCCTTCTCGCCTGCGATAAAATCGGCCGCCTGCCTCCGGGCCTGCATATTTTCGAAACATTGGTTGACGATATTCTCTTGCCCCTGACGAAAGGATAAAACATGGACGCGCGCAAAACATGGTTATGGACGGCGATGGTCACGCCTTTCACGGCGGACGGTTCCGCCGTCGATTACGCCAGCTTCGGCAAAATCCTCAAAATGCAGGAAGCCGCCGGGAACGGCATCCTGATATTGGGCAGCACCGGAGAATCCCTGTCGCTGAGCGAAGAGGAAAAACAGGAAATCGTGCGCTACACCTTCTCGCTGGGGCTTAAAGTTCCGGTCATGGTCGGAACGCCGAACGCCAATATGGCGCAAACGCTGGCATGGCTCGATTTCTGCCGCGGCAAGGGCGCGCACGCCTATCTGGCCGCAACCCCGCTTTACACCAAACCGGCGGCGCAGGGGCAAATCGGCTGGTTCCGCAAGCTGTTCGACGCGGCGGATGCGCAGGTCATGCTGTACAACGTGCCGGGCCGCACCGGGGCGGCCCTCAATCCCGCCGTCCTGTCGGATTTGCGCGCACATAAAAATTTCTGGGCGGTCAAGGAATCCAGCGGCGGGCTCGACGCCTATGCCAGCTTCGCCGACGCCGCGCCGGATGCCGCGCTTTATTGCGGCGACGACAATATGCTTGCTTCCGCAACCCCGCTCGGCGCATGCGGGCTGGTTTCGGTTGTCGGCAACGCCTGGCCCGAAGCGTGCCGCGCCTATGTCGAAGCCTGCCGCGCCGGGCGCTATCGCGGGCAAATCTGGTGGAACGCGAGCAAGGCCATGTTCACGACGACCAGCCCGGTTCCGGTCAAGGCGCTGATGCATGATCTGGGCATGATCGCATCCGGCGCCGTGCGCCTGCCGCTAAGCCGGAACGACCTTGCCTCGCTCGACCAGGTTCGCGCCGCGCATCAGGCCGTCGCGCAATGGCACGGCGCGCTTGCATCCGAAAGCGTCGCGGCATGAGCGATACCGCATTTCTCCACGCCCTCGAAACGGGCGAAGCCCGCGTCGCGCAAAAAGACGCCCAAGGCGTCTGGCAGGTCGACGCCACGGTCAAGCAGCGCATCCTCGACTATTTCGCCGCGCATCATGTCGCCGATATGGGCATCGACGATACCTCGCCCTATCACGGCTTCGTCGACAAGGAAGGGCTTCATCCGCGCCGCTTCGCGCCGCAGGACGGCGTCCGGCTCGTTCCGGGCGGCTCGTCGGTCCGCGCCGGAGCCTTCGTCGCCCGCAAAGTCGTCATCATGCCGCCCGCCTTCGTCAATATCGGCGCTTACATCGACGAAGGCACGATGGTGGACAGCAACGCCCTTGTCGGCTCCTGCGCTTATATCGGCAAATATGTGCATCTGAGCGCGGGCGTGCAGATCGGCGGCGTACTGGAACCTGTCGGCCAGCTTCCGGTCATTATCGAAGACAATGCCTTCATCGGCGCGGGCGCAGCCGTTCTTGAAGGCGTACGCGTCGGCGAACGCGCCGTCGTCGCGGCGGGAACGATCCTGTCGGCGGCAACGCCGATCTACGACCCGATCAGACAAACCATCCATAAACGCGAAGTCCCGGCCAATGCCGTCGTCGTGCAAGGTTCGCGCCCGCTCTCGAACGCGGCGGGCATCGCCGAAGGGCTGCATATCGCCTGCCCCGTCATCATCAAATACCGCGACGACAAAACGAACGCGGCGTTGCAGCTTGAAGATTTTCTGCGTTAAGGATTTGCGATGATCGAAACCGTCTCTTTCGCCAACGAAGAAACCGAAGGCCCGTGCCTGCTCATCCTCGGCGCGATTCACGGCAACGAAAAATGCGGCGCGGAAGCCATCCGCCGCATCGTGCCGGAAATCCGTTCCGGTGCCGTCGCCCTGACGCGCGGACGCGTAACCTTCGTTCCCGTCGCCAACCCGCGCGCCTATGCGCAGGATGTGCGCTTCACCGAACGCAACCTGAACCGCTTTCTGGTTCCGATGGAAAAGCCCGACTGCTACGAAGCCAAAATCGGCAACCTGCTCTGCCCTCTGCTCGCAGACTGCGACTTCCTGCTCGACCTGCATTCCTACAGCGTCGGCGGTCCGCCTTTCATCTTCATCGGCGAAGGCGATGAAAAAGGCCGCGTTTTCGCCGCCGGGCTCGGCGAGCATGCGCAACTGACAGGCTGGGCAAGCGCCTATGCCGCGTCAGGACATGGGGAAGGAAAATTGACGGACGAATCGACCGGAACGACCGAATATGCGCGCCGCTTCGGCGCAACCTCGGTCACGCTCGAATGCGGACAGCACCGCGATCCGCAAGCGCCGGATGTCGCCTACCGTGCGATCCGCAACGCCCTGCGCTATCTCGGCATGACCGGAGAAACGGCATCTCAAACAACGGCGAATGCCGCTCGGCTCATCACCGTCCGCCGTGTCTATTACCGCGAAGACAACGGCGCGTTCGCCAAGCCGTGGAAGCATCTGGACACGGTAGCCGCAGGCGAAACCGTCGGCCACGACGCCAAAGGTATAGCCGTCACTGCCCCCGGCGACGGCTATATCGTCATGCCCCATGCCGACGCGCCGGTCGGCGAGGAATGGTTCTATTTCGGCACAGCCGATTAAAAATACATTTCATATTCAAGCTGCAACCGCACCGCGCTCTGCGCCGCTCCTTGGCTCACGCCGAACAGATAGGCCGCTTCGTATTTCACATTATGAAACAATTCGCCATAGGCCGCCGGGCCGGCATAATGCTGCTGCTGGTCGAAGCTCAGCCTTTCGTTGGGCTTGCCGAAATCGCTCTGGATTTCGAAACCGGGATTGAACTTCGCGGTATACAGATAACGCGTACTCCACAGGAAAACGCGGTCGGGCCCGCCGCCCGCATGCGGGCCGACGCCCTGCTCGATGCCGATATTGGCGCGGTTCAGGAAATGCCCGGCCTGTTTTTGCAACAACAACTTGGCTTCTATCGTATCCGCATCGTCGCTGTGCAAGCTGTGCG
>JAGWKW010000078.1 GCA_028865155.1 Alphaproteobacteria bacterium | reverse complement strand
TGGAATTCGTCGAAGCACAGAAGCCATGTCTCGGCCGCGATCTCGCGCCCGACGCGCGGCAGGACGCCCGGCGCTTCTTCCTGCTGCAAACGGTTCAGCCGGGCATGGATTTCGAGCATGAATTGATGGAAGTGGACGCGGCGTTTCTTTTCGACGGGAGCCTCGGCGAAAAACAGATCCATCAGCATCGATTTGCCGCGCCCGACATCGCCATAGAGGTAAAGCCCCTGCGGCCCGGCAGGGCGCGGCGCATCGGCGAAAAAACGTCGCCATAACCCGCGCGCAGGCGGACGGTAGCCGTTCAGCCCGTCGGCAAAAGCCTGCAAGACGGGTATGGCGGCTTCCTGCGCCGGGTCGGGGCGCAATTCGCCTGCGGTCGTTTTCTTGTGATAAAGGGCGGCGAGGTTCATCACGCCTGTCTAGCCGATTGCCGGGATTCGCAAAATACGTAAAAACAGGTAGGATTTGCGCTTGGCCGAATAACCTATTATACCGCTCGGGCTTTCATAAAAAGGACGTTTCCATGGGTTTCAACTGCGGCATCGTAGGATTGCCGAATGTCGGCAAATCGACGCTTTTCAACGCGCTGACGGCCACGGCTGCCGCGCAGGCGGCCAATTACCCGTTCTGCACGATCGAGCCCAATGTCGGCCGCGTCTCGGTGCCCGATCCGCGCCTCGACAAACTGGCTGCCGTCGCGGGGTCGGCCAAAATCATCCCGACCCAGCTTGAATTCGTCGACATCGCCGGGCTTGTGCGCGGCGCGGCGCGCGGCGAAGGGCTCGGCAACCAGTTCCTTGCCCATATCCGCGAGGTCGACGCCATCATCCATGTCCTGCGCTGCTTCGAAGGCGGCGACATCACCCATGTCGAAGGTTCGGTCGATCCGATCCGCGATGCCGAAACGGTCGAAACCGAATTGATGCTCGCCGACCTCGACAGCCTCGAAAAACGCCTCGTCAATATGCAGAAACGCGCCAAGCAGGGCGACAAGGAAGCGGTGGAACTGGTATCCGTGATGGAACCCGCCGTGGCGGCGCTGCGCGACGGCAAGCCCGCGCGCACGATCATCCCGAACCTGTCGCCGGAACAGAAAGCCATTTTGAAGCAGCTGCAACTCGTCACCTCCAAGCCCGTTCTTTACGTCGCCAATGTCGGCGAGGAAGACGCGGCGGCTGGCAACGCGCTGTCCGAAAAAGTCGCCGCGAAAGCCAAGGCGGAAAATACCGAATGCGTCGTCATTACTGCCGCGATCGAATCCGAAGTCGCGATTTTGGAAAGCGACGAGGAAAAAACCGAATTTTTATCCTCGCTGGGCTTGACGGAACCGGGGCTGAACAAAATCATCCGCGCCGGATATCGCCGTCTCGACCTGCTGACCTTTTTCACGGTTGGCCCGAAGGAAGCGCGCGCATGGACGGTGCGCCGGGGCGCGAAAGCACCCGAAGCGGCGGGCGCCATCCATACCGATTTCGAACGCGGCTTCATCCGCGCTGAAACCATCGCCTATGACGACTTTATCGCCTGCAACGGCGAAGCGGGCGCGCGCGACGCGGGAAAATTGCGCCAGGAAGGCAAAGATTATATCGTTGCCGACGGCGACGTGTTCCACTTCAAATTCAACGTATAAGTTGGAGACGCAGCAATGGCAGGCCATTCCCACGCCAAGAACGTGATGCACCAAAAAGCGAAGTCGGAGGCCAAGCGGTCGAAGATATTCGGCAAGCTCGCCCGCGAAATCATGGTCGCGGCCAAGACCGGCATGCCCGACCCGGCCCATAACCCGCGTCTGCGCGCGGCCATCGCCGAAGCGCGCAAAAACAACCTTCCGCGCGAACGCATCGACCGCGCGATCAAAGCGTCGCAGCCCGGCTCGACCGAAGGTGCGAACTACGATGAAGTCCGCTATGAAGGCTATGGCCCCGGCGGCGTCGCGCTGATCGTCGAAGCGCTGACCGACAACCGCAACCGCACGGCGGCGGAATTGCGCACGATCTTCTCGAAACAGGGCGGGTCGATGGGCGAAAGCGGCTCGGTCGCTTTCATGTTTACGCGCGTGGGCGAAATCGCTTTTCCGGCCAAGGTTGCGACGGCGGACGCGATGCTCGAAGCGGTGATCGAAGCCGGCGGCGAAAATGTCGAAAGCGACGACATCGCGCACACCGTGACCTGCCCGGTCGAGGATTTTGGAAGCGTTCGCGACGCGCTGGAGGCCAAATTCGGCGAACCGGAAAGCGCCAAGCTGGTCTGGACGCCGAACACGCTGACGCCCATAGTGGGCGAAGCCGCGCAAACGCTGTTGAAATTGATCGACGCGCTCGAAGACAATGACGACGTCCAAACCGTCACCGGCAATTTCGACATTCCGGAAGAAGATTTGCAGAAATTCGCGGCAGTCTAAAAGCGGCTAATCCCGCCACACTTTCATGCGTTTCATGCCTTTGACCATATCCTGCCGCATCGCGTCGAAGGGCAGGACGGGCGTCATGTCGCGCGCGATCAGCACATAATCATGTTCGGATGTAGCGTAGGGCAACAGCTCGGCAGCCAGCGCGCGCAACCTGCGTTTCGCCCGGTTGCGGGTCACGGCATTGCCGACTTTGCGGCTTGCGGTCAGCCCATATCGGATAGCGGGTGCGGGGTCGTGTGCCGCACCGATCTGAAGGATGAAACCGGGCGCGACCCATTTTTTGCCGCTGGCGGCAACGGCAAGGAAGTCGGCGCGTTTGCGTATAATTTCGATTTTAGGCGTCGAGGCCAAGCAAGCCTTAAGCGGACAGCTTCTTGCGGCCCTGCGCACGGCGGCGCGACAGGATCTTGCGGCCATTCTTGGTGGCCATGCGCGCGCGGAAACCATGGCGGCGCTTGCGAACCAGCTTGCTGGGTTGATAGGTGCGTTTCATGTCACAATTCCTTTGAAAGAGCGTGCTTTATAAGGGCCATACCCGGCAGAGTCAACTTTTTTGCTTTCGTGAGCGGGTGCAGAACTTTTAGCCATATTCTACAGGTTTTTGTGTTCATGTGCCGACAAGAAACTATTATTTCCCTTTTCAAAACAATGAATGAAAGTATTAACTGCGACTCGGCATTATAGGCTTGCAGTTATGCTGCACCTGCGTTGTTATACGCGCCAAATCCGGCAGGGGCGGAAGGCCTTATGAACATTTTCAGAAACGTATTTTCGAAAATCAACATTACCGTCGATAAATCCGCGAAAGGCTATTCCAAGGAAGAACTCGAAGAAATCCTTGCGCCCCTTTTCGTCGGCGACTCTCCAGCAGACACGTCCCATGCCGTCGTGAACGGTTCCGATTTCGTCCATCTCTCATACGCCGAGAAAGCCGCGCCGCCTGAAGGAGTTCCGGAAAGCGAGAAGCCGGTTATCTGCGCCGCCGTGGCATGGCTTGCCGAATGCGATCCTTCGAAAGGCGAGAAGCGGGTAACTTTGGAAGAAGCCTTTTCGACCGCCAGGGATCTAAGCGAAAAGCTTTGCCATGTTCCGGTAAACTTCAATTTCGGCGATATGGTCGTGTCCGTGACCGACCACGACACGCTACAAAATTTCAGGAATACCTATTTTCTGAGAAAGACAGGTGTACGAAACACGCCCACCGCTAACGGCCATGTAAATGGCGGCGATGTATCCGGCTCAGCCGCGCTCGAGCCTGTTCGGCGTGACGGCATTGGCGTAAAACCTGTCTCCAAGCCCCTCTCAACCGCAGAACTTTAATCACCGCAACCCGGGATCGACCGGCCTGTCGCCGCGCCGCCATTCGAAATAAAGCTGCGGGCGTGCGCCCGATCCGTCCGGCATCGTGCCGAGCGGTTCGCCGCGTTCGACCTCTTCGCCCATATCGACGTCAACCCGCCCGAAGCCGGACAGGAAGCTGTGATAGCCGCCCGGATTCTGCAAAATCATGATAATTCCATAGCCGCGAAACGGCCCTTCGAACACGACCTTGCCTGCATAGGGGGCGACGACGGGCGCGCCGGGCGGGGCGGCAATCGTCACGCCTTCGCTTGTCACGCCATCGGAATCCTTCTGGCCATAACCGCGCAGAACGGCGCCTGCGACCGGCCAGCGCAGCCGCAACCCGCCGCGCGGCATCGGGCGTTCCTCGCGCCGCCCGCGCCGCGGCGGCGTCACGCGGTCCATCAGTTCGCGCAGCGTCGTGGCTTGTGCGGCGAGCTGGGCCAGATGCTTGGCAATTTCAGTCTTTTGCGCTTCGGTACGTTTCAGGAAGCCCTGCCGCGCCGAGATCAACTGGTCGAGCGTATGCTTCTGCCTCGACAGATTGTTCTGCGCGGCGGCGACAAGCCGTTTCTGCCGCGCCATCCGCGCCTTGAGATCATACAGCGAGGTCAGATCGCGTGCGGTATTTTCGGCTTCCTGCTTCAGGCGCGGCAGGATCGACCGCAATAAAATGCTGCGATGGATATGGTCGGCCGTCACGCCGTTCTGCAAAAACAGGGTCACGGGCGGGCGGCCCGCAATGCCGATCAATGCCGAGATGATCCGCGCCAGCTGTTTGCGTTCCTGCGCCGCCGTTTTGCTTTTGGCGGCGATCTGCTTGCTCAAATCGTCCAGCGTGCCTTCGAGCTTTTCCTCCTCGGCCTGTTTTTTCTGCAACGTCCGCGCCGAGTCGATCAGCTTGCCGCGCAAGGCTTCGAGATTCTTGCTGGTCGCGCGCGCCGTCGCGTCGAGCTGCTCTTTCTGCTGCTTTTTCTGGCTTAGCTGCTGTTCGATCTGGCGCAGCTTCTCGCGCGTCGCCGCCCGCGCAGGAACGGATGCGCCGATGGCGATCAGGAAAAGAAAAAGAACAAGCTTGCGCATTAGCGGACGATCAGGCTGCGCCCGTCCATCACGGTAGGCTTCGGCATGCGCATCAGCTCCAGCATCGTCGGCGCGACGTCGGCCAGCTTGCCGTCGCGCAACGCCTTCACATCCGCAGGCGCATTGACCAGCATGACCGGAACGCGGTCGAGCGTATGGGCGGTATGCGGCCCCTTTGTCGTTTCGTCATACATCTTTTCGCAATTGCCGTGATCGGCGGTCAGCAAAACGATCCCGCCGCGTTTTTCCACCGCCGCGAACAGACGGCCCAGACAAACGTCGATGGCTTCGACCGCTCTGGTCGTGGCGGCAAGGTCGCCGGTATGTCCGACCATGTCGGGATTGGCGTAATTCAAAACGATCAGGTCGAATTTGTCCGATTCGATGGCTTCAACAACTTTGTCGGTAACTTCGTAGGCCGACATTTCCGGCTGCAAATCGTAAGTCGCGACTTTGGGGGACGGAACCATGATGCGTTCCTCGCCGGGGAAAGGCTCTTCCCGTCCGCCGTTGAAGAAAAACGTCACATGCGGGTATTTTTCCGTTTCGGCGATGCGAAGCTGCGTCAGCCCTGCATGGGAAGCGATTTCGCCCAGACTGTCCTTGATTTCCTTGGGCGGGAACAGAGCGGACATGACTTTGTTCAGCGCGCCGGAATATTCGACCATTCCGGCGGCAGCCGCGAAGGCAACCGTTTTCCTGCGCGCGAAGCCCGAAAAAGCGGGGTCGAGCAGGGCGGTCAAAATTTCGCGCGCGCGGTCGGCGCGGAAATTCGCGAACAGCACGCCGTCGCCATCCTTCATGCCCGCATAGTCGCCCAGCACGACGGGTTCGACGAATTCGTCCGTGATGCCTGCGGCATAGCTGGCCTTGATCGCAGAAACTGCGTCGGCTTCCTTCGTGCCTGCGCCGGACGTGACGAGGTCATAAGCGCGCTCGACCCGTTCCCATCTTTTGTCGCGATCCATCGCATAATACCGTCCGCAAAGCGTCGCGAGCCGCACGCGGCCCACGGTGCGCAGATCGATGGTGCGCAGATCGGCGGCAAGCTTGGCGATTTGCGCATCCGCGCTTTGCGGCGGCACGTCGCGTCCGTCGAGAAAGGCATGGACGTAAACGGCGACGCCCGCGTCCGATAAAATTTTGGCCAGCGCGGCGATATGATTTTGGTGCGCATGCACGCCGCCGGGCGAGGCAAGACCCATCAGATGGCACACGCCGCCGCTTTTCTTAAGCGCGGCGATGAAGTTTTGCAAAGCCGGGTTTTTAGCCAGATCGCCGCTTGCGACCGCGCGGTCGATAAGCGGCAAATCCTGATACACGACGCGCCCCGCACCCAGATTCATATGCCCGACTTCGGAATTGCCGATCTGTCCCGCGGGCAGGCCGACATGTTCCTCGGACGCATCGAGCAGCGCATGCGGGCAGGCCGCCCAGTATTTGCGGAAAACCGGCGCATGGGCCCGCGCAATCGCATTATC
>JAGWKW010000077.1 GCA_028865155.1 Alphaproteobacteria bacterium | reverse complement strand
AACGGGGAATCGGGCGCGCAAATATGACATGCGGCCCGGATCATGTCAGGAAAGGTGCGCTGTGCAAGAAGTTTAAAAAATAAGTTACGAACGCGGCAATTTCGTACCCGCCGCCGCGCGTTCCTGAAGGACTTTTCGGCGAAACGAAAACAGCTTGGCCGGGCGGCCCGACGCGCCGCGCGTGACGGCGCCGGTTTCTTCGACCAGCCTTTGGGTTTCGACGAGGCGGCGAAAATTCTGTTTGTGCAGCCGCAATCCCGCAAGCGCTTCGACCGTGGTCTGTAACTGCAATAATGTGAATTGCGGCGGCAGAAGTTCGAACACGACCGGGCGGTATTTGATCTTGGCGCGCAGCCGCGCCATTGCGGTCGCCAGAATGCGGCGATGATCGTAGGGCATCGGAAGGCCGAGGCCGTTTTTCGCGCGGCCCGCTTCTGCCACCAGCCCCGCCTCCCACAGCAATTCATAACGCTGCAAAACAAGCTCATCGTTCCATTGCCGCACATCGGACGGGAAGGCGATGCCGATCCTTTCGGCACGCGCACGTTTCTCCGCGGCACCGGACGCTTTATTCTTCCATGCCGCCAGTGCAGGCATAATGCTTTGCGCGATGATACGCGGCTTGCCGTCGCGATGGTCTTCCCATGGCAAGTGCTTGTACCAGGGCGACCAGGTCGTACCCAAAGCCTCGTCGCCGTCATGGACAAGCGCGAGATAGCCGATGGAGACCGACCGGCACCCAGCGGATGTGCGCCCCACATCGGCAAAGGTATAAAGCTGTTCGACATAGCCGAGGTTGCGCGCACCCTTGCGCCGCGCCCATGCACGCAAACCTTGTTCGAGCGTGCGATGCCCGCTTTCGAACGGGCCTGACGGCAGACCCTGCCCTTCGCCGGTCAGAAGATAAGGTTCGCCGTCCGCGACCGCGACGATAACGGCATTGAGTTCGATAGGAACGGCGGCGTTATTTGCTGTTCTTGTCAATTTTATCCATCACATAGCCGCCGGCTGTGCCGACTGCGCCGCCAATCGCCGCGCCGCATGCAACGCAACCGCCGGTAAGAACGGTACCGACCGCACCGACCGCGGCGCCGGCTGCGCCGCCGGAAACCATGCGCTGCTGCTGCGAATTCATGTCGGCGCATCCTGCCAACGCGAGCAAGCCGATGACCAGAACAGTTTTTTGCAGAAATTGTTTGCCTTGGAGCATGGGCGTTCTCCTTGTTTAGGAAGAGATAACTTATTACTACGATTCAATAATGAACGCAAAAAAATGGTAAATTTGTGGTCGATTTGCCTGTCTACAAACGACTCAAGCGGTTAATATAGAAACCACTTTCCGTTTTTCAGGAGGTTTCCATGTACAAACTGTATTACTCGCCCGGCGCCTGCTCGATGGGTATCCACATCGCACTTAACGAATGCGGACAGGAGGTCGAACTCGAAGAGATCAGTTTTGCGGCCCGCCAAAACCGTTCGGCCGAATATCTGGCAATCAATCCGCGCGGCCATGTGCCGACGCTCGTCGAGGATGGACGTGTCCTGCGCGAAGGCGCTGCCATTTTGATCCATGTGCTTGAAAAGCATGACAGCCCTTTATTACCGAAAAGCGGACCCGAACGCGACGCGGCCATCGAATGGCTTATGTTCGCAAACTCGACCCTGCATCCGGCTTATGCGCGTGTGTTCTTTCTTAAACGCGGCGGCGTGACCGAGGGCACATTGATGGATGCGGCCGCCACAAACATCAACGATCTCTGGAGCGAGGTCGAACACCGGCTCGCCGAACATCCTTATATATGCGGCGACAAGGTAACGATCGCCGACATTCTTCTGACCGTCATCGCCAACTGGTCGGGCAATGTGCCGAAACCCATCCATCTGGGCCCCAACACGAAGCGACTGCTGAAAGAGATCAGTTCGCGGCCTGCCTATCAAAAGGCTTTGGCCGACGAGCGCGTGGAATATAAGGCGGCAGCGTAAGTTTATAAAAATTCCGAGACCGCCCCCCATAACAGCGCGAGGTCTTCGGGCGCGCTGAGGCGATGGTCGCCGTTTTTGACCAGCGTCACGCGCGCGTCATCCTGTGCGATATGCTGCGCGATGCGCAAGGCGTAATCCCACGGCACTTCGGTATCCTTCATGCCTTGCAGAAGCCGCGCCGGGCAGGGCAGCGCGAACGGGGTGCGCAAAATCAAATGCCGCCGCGCCTCCTCGATCAGCTTCAGCGTCATTGGCGCATGGCCGCCTTCCTCGCGGATTTCGCCGTCGCGCTTCAAGGTTTCGCGCTGCGCATCCGTCAATTTGTCCCAAACCAGATCTTCCGTAAAATCCGGCGCGGCGGCGACGCCGACGAACGCCTTGACGCGTTCGGGGCGTGCCTGCGCCAAAAGCAAGCCGAGCCATCCGCCCATCGAGGAGCCGACGACGATTTGCGGCCCTTCGGTCAGCGCGTCGAAGACGGCCAGCGAATCGTCGCGCCACGCGCCGATGGTGCCGTCGGTGAAATTGCCGGAAGATTGCCCACACCCGCGATAATCGAATCTAAGGCAGGCGATTCCCGCCTCCGCGCAGCGTTCGGCAAGACAGGTCGCCTTGGTTCCGTCCATATCGGACGCGTAACCGCCTAAAAACACAAGGCCGGCGCGGCCAACTTGACGTTGATATGCGAGGCGTCTATCCGCTACACTCAGAAACTCGACGGGCATTTATAATCCTTATAGCGAAGAAGCGATGAACAGTTACAGTTCTAGCACGACCCAGCCATTCCTCAACACCGCGCCGCGGCGCAGCAACCGCACGGGGGTCGTGCATCTGTGCGCCGACCTGAACTATGGCGACCCGGCGCGCGAGACGGTGACGCTGGCCGTCCTGACGCAGCGTTTGGGCTGGCGCGCGCTGATCGCGTCGAGCGGCGGCGCTTTGGTTATCGAGGCCGAGCGCGCCGCGGTCAAACATATCCGTATGCCGCTCGACCAGCGCGGAATGTTTTCGAGCTGGCGCAACCGCGTGCATCTGGAGACGCTGGTGCAGCGCGAGCGCCCGGCTTTGGTTCATGCCCACGGCATCGAAACCGTCGAAGTCGGCTGCCGCCTGAGCCGGTTGCATCGCCTGCCCCTGGTCGTCGATCTGACCCAGCCTTTGCCCGATACGCCCGCCACCCACCGGCTTATGACATTGGTCGCGCAGAGTTCCTGCACCGTGCGCGTGCCGACCGAAACCATGGCGCAGCATTTGACCGGCACGTTCCGCATCAATCCCGCGCTTGTGGCACGGGTCGCCCCTGGGGTCGATCTGCAAAGCTACAACCCGGCCGCGATCAGCGCCGAGCGTTTGCATAATTTGAGCCGCCTGTGGCGCCTGCCCGAACAGGGCATCGTCGTTCTGGTGCCGATGCCGCTCGAACCCGGCATGGGCCATGCGCTTTTCTTGCAGGCGATGGCGAAGATCAAGGAAGAAAAGCTTTACGCGATCATGGTCGGCAGCGACCGCCATGCGCGCGGCATGCGCGAAGAGATCGAGGGCAGCGTGACCAGGCTCGAACTCAACGGCAAAGTCATCGTTCCCGAAAGCTGCCCCGACTGGCCGGCGGCGTTCTGGCTCGCCAATGTCGTGGTCGCGCCCAACAGCGTCGTGCGCGGCCAGAATATGGAAATGCTCGGCGCGCAAGCTTTGGGCAGGCCGGTCATCGCCACCACGGTCGGCGCGAACGAAGAACTTGCGGTCAAGGGTGAAACCGCGTGGATGATCCCGCCGGACGACCCCGTGCTCCTGGCCAAGGCGCTGCGCGACGCCGCGCGGCTCGGCACCGACGCGCGCGTCAATCTTGCCGAAAATACGCGCACTTTCGTCGAGGATCATTTCCCGCAGGCCGACTGGTTCAACGGCATGATGGAAGTCTATGAAGGGCTGATGTTTCCGTCCGTGCGCGGCACGGCAGCGCATGATGCCACCAAGGTCGCCTAAGAACCCGTTTTGCGCCACGCCTGCAAAAGCCATGCGGCCGAGGTCATGGCGATGCCAAGCAGCGAGATGAGCAGGATGCCGAACAACACGCGCGGCACATCGTAAAGCGCGCTGGCTTTCAATATGTAATAGCCGAGTCCGGCTTCGGAACTTACAAATTCGCCGATGAAGGCGCCGACAAGAGCTGCGCCGACATTCATTTTGTATCCGGCAATCACCCAGTCGATTGCGCCGGGCACGACGATTTTCCATACCACGCGCGCGTTCGGTGCGGCGATGCTGCGCGCGAAGCCGAAATATTGCCGCGCCACGGCATGCGCGCCTTCGTATGCCTGAAGCAGCGAAATGAAAAAGACGGCGAAACCGGCCATCACGACCTTTGAGGCCAGGCCGATGCCGAACCAGATGATTGTCATCGGAGCGAGCGCGAAAATGGGGATCGAGCCGAAGAAAACGATGTAGGGCCGCGTGATTTTGTCGATTTTTCCGTTGCCCCACAGCAAAAGCCCGGCGACGGTTCCGAGAATGGTGCCGGACAGAAGGCCCAGCGCGGCTTCGCCCAGCGTCACGAAAATATCGTTCCAGATGGTGGCGTGGCCAAATTCGGCCCATGCGGCCTGCGCAACGAGCGACGGCGAGGCGAACAGGAATTCAAGCCTTTGGTTGCCGTGAACGAACCATTGCCATGCGCCGAGGAAAAACAGCGCAGGCAGGACGGCAAGGAAAATGTTTTTGAATTTCTTTGTCATGCCGCCGCCCCCAGCGTGCGCCATAATTCGCGCATGACCGCATCCATCGCCTCGCCGCGCGCGAGAATGCCGTCTGCTTTATCGTCGGCGAGGCGAATTTCGCCCGACAGGCGCGCGGGCGGGCGCGTGACGAACAGAATGCGGTCGGCAAGGAAACAGGCTTCCTCGACCGAATGGGTGACGACGAGGGCCGCCGCTTCTTCCTCGCGCACATAGTTTTTGACCAGCGTCGCGAGATCGCGCCGCGCGAGAACGTCGAGATTGCTCATCGGCTCGTCGAGAAAAAGAAGCTTGGGGCGCAAGGCCATGATGCGCGCGAGCAGGACGCGTTGCTGCATTCCGCCCGAAAGCTGCGCCGGGTAATGGGTTTCGAAGCCGCCAAGCCCGACCTGTTGCAGCGCGTCCATGGCCGCCTGCCGCGCCTGCTTTGTGCCGTGGCCGGTCAGTTCCATGCCAAGCGCGACATTGGCGGCGGTGGTGCGCCACGGCAGCAGCAAGTCGTTTTGCGAGAAAGCGCCGATCTGCGGCCCCGGCCGCGCTATGGCAGAGTCTATGCTGCCTGCGTCTGGCGTATCGAGGCCGGACAAGATGCGCAACAGCGTCGTCTTGCCGCACCCGCTTGCGCCGAGCAGGCAGACGATCTCGCCCGCGAACAGATCAAGGCCGATGCCGTCCAGCACCGCGAGCTTGCCGCCGTCCGGCTTGATGAAAGATTTTTCGATTCTGTGCGCGCTTAGAAGCGGCGTCATTTTTCTGCCTTGTTCAGGTCTTTTTGCGCTTGCACGGCAAAACGGTTATCAACCGCAACGCCGGTCGATTGCGGTTTTTTCAGGTCGCCGTTTTCAAGCCGGGTTTTAAGCGTACGCTGCCACAAAGCATCGGTCACGACGACCGAATGCGGATACATGTCCTCGCGCAGCATCCGGTTAACGGCGGCATGGACGACTTTGGCCGGAAGGTTCGGGTAAATTTTCTGTCCGACTTTGTAGCAAATGGCCGGCTTGGCATACATCAAATCGATAGCTTCCTGGATCGCGTCGACGACCTTCTGCACCAGCTTCGGATGCGCCTTGATTGTGCCTTCCATCGTCGTAACACCGGTGATCGCCTGCGCCTGCGTCCATTTGCCGAGATCGAACACGACGCGGTAGCCTTTGTTTTCAGCAATCGAGACGCTCGGTTCGATATCGGTCGCGATGTCGGCTTTGCCCGCCTCCAGAGTCGCGATTTGCCCGCCGAACGGCGCCTGCACGATCTGCATGTTTTTCAGATGGTTTTGTTTTTTGATTTCGCTGAGTAACGTATAGGTCGTCGAAGGCGCGGCGAACGAGCTGACGCGCAACCCGTCGAGCTGTTTCAGAGACGTGATCTGCGGCACTTTGGCTTCGTTGGTCACGCCGCCAAGCCCCAGTTTTGTGATCATCATCGCGACGACCTTGCCGGGGCCGCCTTTGTCGTGCGAGATCGCGGTGAAGACCGGATCGCCAATGCCGAACTGCGCCGCGCCGCTCATCACGGCGGCGAAAATCTGATCGTCATTGCCCGCAAAGACAAGATGAACGTCGAGCCCGCGCTTGGCGAACAGCCCCTGCTCCATCGCGACGTAAAGCGGCAGGTAAAGGAGG
>JAGWKW010000076.1 GCA_028865155.1 Alphaproteobacteria bacterium | reverse complement strand
CACCGCATCGGGCGGCGCGTTTTACGGCGAGGTTACGAGTTCCGGCACCATGACGGTCACGACCGGCGCCGTGGGCACGACATATGCCATTCCCAACAATATTCCCGTCGGCACTTACGGCTCGGTCACAAGTTCTGGAGCCTTCACCGCGTTGCCAAGCCAAACTCCTCACTCTATTCCAACCTCGATTCCGGTTGGAACCTATGGCATAGTGTCCAGTACCGGAACCTTGACCGCCCTGACCAACGGCGCCACCGCTTCCAGCATGACCTATACCGTCCCGGCTTCGGTTCCGACCGGTTCCGTCGCCGTGATTTCGCCCGCAACCTGAAAGACAGGGGGTCGCCCATGTTCCGCCACAGAGAAAACGGCGCGCGCGCAGGCTTTACGCTGATCGAAATGGCCATCGTGATGGGCGTGATGGGCGTTCTGGCCGCGGGCGTGTGGCGGATGATGGCGAGCAGCAGCCAGCAGAGCAAAGACCAGATGACCGGGCAGCAGCAAGCAGCCGTGATCGCCGCGGTCAAAGGCTATCTGAACGACACCACGACCTATGGCGGGCAGACCCAGTATCTGGCCGTTGCCAACGCGACCGAGACTTTGCCTTCGCCTTCGGCCTGTCCGGGCGCGGCCAACACGCCGACGCGGACGTTTTGCAGCTATCTGCCGTCGGGTTTTTCCGCCACCAACCCCTATGGCCAGTCTTATACCATCAAGCTGAAAACCGGCGCGACCAACGCCGCGCAGAATTATTCTTTCATGGTTATGACGTCGGGCGGCAGCGCGATCCCCGACGCTGATGGCGGGCGCCTTTCAACCGCCGTCGGCGGCGATGGCGGTTTCATCTATACGTCGAATGTCTGCGGGTCGCCGCCCGCTTCTTATGCCTGCGGCTTGATGGGGTCGTGGAGCGCGCTGCTTTCAAGTTACGGGCTGGCCGGCGCGTCCGGCCATATCGCGTCGCAGACTTTCGTTTCGGCGGCGTCGGTAACCAACAGTGATTATTACTGGCTTGCCCGCGTCGGCATGCCGGGCGATGCCGGCCATGTCTACAACACGATGACGACCGACCTTTATATGGGCACGGGAACAACACTCCAGTTGGGAAGCAATCAGATTCTTGGTGCGAACACGGGGTCGCATCCGTCAGGGTCTCTTCCCCAGATCAACTTGCACGGCGATTACAGCGTTACCAATGCGCCCGCAAGTCTGATGATTCTGTCGAACGCTCCGTCAACCGATGATAACTTCTCCTTCAACCCCCTACCCTCTTCGGGAACCGGCTGCTCGGTTGAAGCAGTAGGGGGCGCCAACGACCCTTCTTGCCCGGCAGTATTGAACATCCCTCATGGCGACCTAAGCGTTGGCGGCGGCGTTATTTTGGCTAATCAGCTTTACTCCCTTTCCGATAAAAGAGCTAAAACGGATATCAAACCCCTTAAGAACGCCTTGGAAAACATCATGAAAATCAAGCCGGTTTCGTTCGTTTTCAAAACAAGTGGCGCAAAAAGTCTTGGGGTTATTGCACAACAGTTGCAAACCGTTTATCCGCAACTCATATCGCATAACAACAACGGCACAGAATACGTCAATTATAGCGGATTGATCGCCCCATTGATCGGCGCAGTACAGGATCTAAAACATGAAAACGATACGCTGCGCGCACAGGTCGAATCTCAATCCAAAGAAATTGACGCGCTGAAAAAAACCGTTTCGGAGCGTCGCGCAGATTTTTCCCCGCACAAGCTTCGTTAGCGGCCAACCACGGAACAATACATGGCGCACTGACCGCCACCGATGGAAACGACGCAGCATGACGTCGTGGAGCGTGTATTTTGCGAAAGACTTGAAGGATCGACAGACAGGCAGTTATTTGCGTCAAGTCCGGCCGTTTCGTCAAACACAATGGAACCTGTGCCACAGTTTTTGGCAATTGAGATCAACTCATTAATTGGTGGAAAAGTGCCTGTATCGGTGCTGCAGGCAAAGTGCTGCCGACAATATTGTCCGCTGAAACTGAGATTCGCGAAAGCATGGCTCAGGGGAAACACGGCGAAAATCGCCGACAGAAACAGTATAGTCGCAACCACGCGCATGACAGCTCCCCCCAAAAAATGGCGCAATCGTAATCTTATAAGCAAGTCCCGCCCACCTCAAGCCTTGAAAGACGCGCGATGGACAAAAACCTGTATCGGGGCTATCAAACAAAGGGGACGGGCGTGTTGCGCCTTTTGGCCTCGAAGCGGGAGCAAGCATGGGAACGAAATTGAAGCCTGGCGTCGTATGGGGCGAGGGCTACCAGAAATTGGTGGCGGCCTGCAAGCAAGGCGGCTATGCCCTGCCTGCCGTCAATATCGTGGGCACCAACAGCGTCAACGCGGTTTTGGAAGCGGCGGCGCGCAACAAGTCCGATGTCATTATCCAGCTGTCCAGCGGCGGTGCGCAATTTTTCGGCGGCCCCGGCCTGGCCGATGCCGCCAAAGCTCGCGCATTGGGGGCCGCGTCCGCCGCGCAGCATGTGCATATGCTGGCCGCGCACTATGGCGTATGCGTAATTTTGCACACCGACCATGCCAACAAGGCGCTGATTCCGTGGGTCGAGGCCATGATCGCGGAAGGGGAAGCCTATTACCGCTTGCACGGGCGGCCGTTGTTTTCTTCGCATATGCTGGATTTATCGGAAGAGCCTTTGGCCGAGAATCTGGCCGAATGCGCACGCATTCTGAAAAAGCTGACGCCGTTGGGCATGAGCCTTGAGATCGAACTGGGCGTCACCGGCGGCGAGGAAGACGGCGTCGGTTCCGAAGATTTGTCTACCGCCGATCATGCGCGGCTTTATACGCAACCCGAAGATGTCCTGCGCGCGGTCGAGATGCTGCGTCCGCTGGGGCATTTTTCCGTCGCCGCCGCGTTCGGCAATGTGCATGGCGTCTATGCGCCGGGCAATGTCCGGTTGCGCCCCGAAATTCTCGACGCGTCGCAAAAGCTTGTCAGCGAAAAACTTGGTGTCGAAAAACCCGTCAATTTCGTGTTTCATGGCGGTTCCGGTTCAGACAAGAAAGATATTGATGCCGCCATCAGCTATGGCGTGTTCAAGATGAATATCGATACCGATACGCAATTCGCCTTTGCGAACGGTATCGGCGATTATGTGGCGAAGAATCCCGAGGCGTTCCGTTTCCAGATCCATCCCGAAACGCAAAAACCGTTGAAAAGCCTCTATGACCCGCGCAAATGGCTGCGCGCCGGGGAAAAAGCGATGGGCGCGCGTCTCGACCAAGCGTTCAAGGATTTGGGCGCGACGGGGCGCAGTCTGGCGCAAGAAGGCTGAAGGAGAAGCAACATGTTTATCCAGACCGAAGAAACGCCCAACCCCGCGACGATGAAATTCCTGCCCGGCCGCGAGGTTATGGTCGACGGTACATTGGACGCCGTGTCGGCGGAAGATGCGGCCCCCTCGCCGCTCGCGCAAAGCTTGTTCGCGATCGAGGGCATACGCGGCGTTTTCCTCGGCAAGGATTTCATCACCGTGACCAAGGGCGAGGATAAAGGCTGGGCCGCGCTCAAGCCGCCCGTTTTGACTGCGATCATGGAGCATTTTACGTCCGGCAAGCCGGTGATGGCCGCACAGGATGGTAACGCGGAAACGGCAGCGCCGGATGACGGCGACCCCGTCATCGCGAAAATCCGCGACCTGCTCGACCACAAAATCCGCCCTGCCGTCGCGCAGGACGGCGGCGACATCACCTTCGAGCGTTTCGAGGACGGCGTCGTCTACCTGAACCTTAAAGGCTCATGCGCCGGATGTCCGAGTTCGACCATGACGCTCAAGGCCGGGGTCGAAAATATGCTGCGCCACTATATCCCCGAAGTGCGCGAAGTCCGACAAGTTCGTTAATCCGCGATCGCCTTATAGGAAAGCGCGGAAGCGTTTTCCCATGAGGCGTGAATCGCTGGATTTATATAAAATGCTTATCCTGTCCATCGACAGTTGCGGTTCGGCTTGCGGCGTTTGCGTCTGGCGGGATGGAGCGGTGCTTGCGCATAGCATGGAGAAAATGACGCGCGGACAGGATGCGCGGCTGATGCCGATGATTGTCGACGTTATGCAACGGGCGGGCGTTGGTTTCGATGCGCTGGACAGGGTTGCGGTGACGCGCGGGCCAGGAAGTTTCACCGGTTTGCGCGTCGGCCTTGCCGCCGCACGGGGTATCGGGCTGGCGGCGAAAAAATCCGTTATCGGTATCGACCGGTTTGCGGCCTATCGCGTCTTGCATAAGGATGGCGATCCTCTGATCGTGATCGATTCCAGGCGCGCCGAATTATTTTGCCGGTTTTTCCCCGCGCGAGGCGCGGCGCAGGAACCATGCCTGATGACAAAAGAGCAAATCGACGCATTTCTTGTTGCCCATCCGGGCACGGTCATGGCGGGCGATGTCGATACGCCGGATATGGATATTACGGAAACCGTTGCGGCTTTGGCGGCGACAGCGGATGCGAATGATCCGGCCTTCGCGCCGCGTCCGCTTTATTTGCGCGCGCCGGATGTTACCTTGCCCAAGGATTTGAGCGCGCGATAGCGCCCGTGAAAATAGAGAAGCGGCTCCTTGGCGACGGCGCGTTTGTGGAAGTCGACCACTTTCCCCACCAAAATCGTGTGATCGCCGGCTTTGTGAAAAGCCTGCGGATGACACAGGATCCAGCCGAGCGTGCCGCGTAAAATCGGGCAGTCTTTTTGCGGCCTGTCCCACATATTTTTGGGCTTGGGGTGGTGATGGCGGCTCGCGAAATGGCGGGAGATATCTTCCTGCCCCTGCGCAAGGATATTGACGGCAAAGCTCTTCGCACGACGGAAATGCGAGTACAAAAACGCGTCGCCGTCGAGGCAGAACAGGACAAGTTGCGGATGCAGCGACACGGACGTGAAGGAGTTGATCGTGAGTCCGAACGCGCCGAGCTCGGCATTGCGCGCGGTCACGACGGCGACGCCGGTGGCGAAGCTGCCCATCATCTGCCGGAAAGCGAGCGTATCGGATGCGTTTTTCATGCCCGCCACAGAAACAGAAATCGCCATGGCTTTCAACGAGAATCATTCTTAAATGGCGGCGGGGCAGTTTTTGGGTTAAAAGCGGGCCATGACCAAAGCCGCAAAGAATGAAGACGCCAGACTATGCGCCGCCGCGCTGCGCCTTGCCGCCGCGCAAGGGTGGGAGCGTATCACGTTGGACAAGGTTGCCAAAGCCGCGAAATTACCTGTGGCGAAAATCAAGGCGCGGTTCAAAACCGCAAACGGCCTTGTTCCCGTCATCGCCGCTGAAATCGACCGCGAGGCTTTTGCGGTCAAAACATCAGGCGGCGCGCATGACCGTTTGTTCGATTTGCTGATGGCGCGTTTCGATATTCTGCAAAAACATCGAAAAGCCGTCGCAAGCATCGAAAGCACCGCGCGGCGCGACCGCGCGTTGGCCTGCATTCTGTCGCGCGCGGCGATGGACGGCGCGTATCGTTTGATCGAGGCGGGAAAGCTTGACGGCGCGCTGCCCCGGCCTGTCGTCGCGGTCGGGTTGATCGCAGTTTCCGGCTGGGCCTTCGCCGCGTGGCGCACGGATAAAAGCCGCGATATGGCGAAGACTATGGCTGCGCTCGACCGCGCGTTGCGCTGGGCCGACCGGGGCGTCGCTTTCCTCACACAATGCTCTTCACGCGCGAAAGCGTGAGGACGCGCACTTCTTTTGCGCCCGCTTTCAATAGGATGTGCGCGCATTCTTCCACCGTCGCGCCCGTCGTCAGCACATCGTCGATCAGGACAAGAGTTTTGTTTTTGAAATCGTGATGTGCCGATGCGGCGAACGCGTTGCGGACATTTTCCCGACGCTCTTTCCGTTTCATGTGGCCCTGAACCGGCGTCGCGCGGATACGACGCAGCGCGTCGGGCCAGAAGGATATGCCGGTTTTTTCCGCCAGACGTTGCGCGAGCAAAGCCGATTGATTGTAACGCCGTCGGAAAAACCGCCAGCGATGCAGCGGCACGGGAAGCAGCGCATCGGCATCGCGCAAGCTTTCGCCGCCCGCGCGTTGCATCCATCCGGCAAGCGCGGACGCCGCATTGGTGCGGTCGCCATGCTTGAAGCCGAGGATGAGGCGGCGGCTATCCTCGTCATAAAGCATCGCGGCGCGCGCGGACGTATAAGGCGGCGGCTGGTCGAGGCATGCGCCGCACAGCATCCCCTCGCCCGCCGGGATGTCGAACGGCGCGCCGCAGCAGGCACATAAAGGCGGCGTAATGAAATGGATTTTCTGCCAGCAATCGGGGCACAGGCTCGCCGCGCCGCCGACCGGTT
>JAGWKW010000075.1 GCA_028865155.1 Alphaproteobacteria bacterium | reverse complement strand
CCGGAACCCGAAAATTTTCCGGTTGCATAAGGATCCCGTTATCGGCTGCAAATTTTTGCAGCTTCGCGAGCAGCTTCGTTTTGATCGCCGTCGGCGCGAAGGCATAACGCACGGAATTTGCGGTGAAGCTCAAGAGCGCAGCGGGGCTAAAGCCGTATTTTTCTGTCGCCTTGAAATATTCGCCGCCGATCGAGTTGCCGACCATGCCGGGATCGTCGGAACCCAAGCCTATATCCAATCCTTCATCATGGAAGCGGCGGATAGGATGATCTTCAGGCCGGCGGTAGATTTTCGGGAATATCGTTTCGTTGAGCGTCAATAATTGCTCGACGAGAATATGCCGTTCTTTGAGCGCGCGCATCACAGCGGGATCGTGCGCGGCGCTCAGCGCATGGCCGATCCGTGAAATGCCAGGCAGTTCGAGTGCCGTCCATATATCGTCGGCCGAACGCACTTCTCCGGCATGGCAGGCGCAGCCAAGACCAAGACGGTTATGGGCGCGGTCGAAGACATCTGTAAATATATCGGTATTCGCATGCTCTTCGTTGCCTGCCATATTGAAGCCGGTAATATAATATGCGCTTTCCGGATGTCGATTTTTCATGAATTCGTAGGCATCAAGAAGCTGTTGCGCGCCTGCGGCGCCGCTTTTCAGATGCCTTTTAGCGGTCAAGGATATGAAGGCGACAATGCCGGTTTCTTCCCCTGCCTCGCGTATGGCAGAAGCCAAAGCAAGCATATTGTTTTCAAAGACAGGCATGGGATCGCCGACGCGATAATTGTTGAGGCCGGAAGCCAAGATTTCGGCATAGATACAGCCTTCGGCGCTGGCGCGGATCAGGGCGTGCTTGGCGACGTCTTTTAAATCCTCGGGCGTGCGCATAAGGGCGACTGTTGCGTCATAGGCATCATGGAACGAGGAATGATCTTCCGGATTCCAAAACCGCTTGCCGCCCGGCTTAATATGCGCATGGCGCGAAAGATCGACGCTGTACTTGTTCGCAAGCCGCTCGACGTCTTCGTCCGTAGCCATGGCGTTGGCGTGAATGTGACAGTCGGCCAAGGGCACAAAAAGAGGGTTGTGATTTTTGAGCGTCATGGGAAATAATTCGAAACAAAATACACTATTGTGTCTACGCAAAGAATATGCATGCCGGCAAAGCGCAAGGCAAGGATTTGCGCGAAGGTTAACTATAAAAACTGTCAGCTTTTATCGATTGTCATAATTCCCGTTAAAGCCAGCACAAATCCCAGACTTTCGAAATGCATGATGCTCTGCATCAAATTGTCTGGCGTATCGGCACTGACGAAGGCCCAGTCTTCGACGGCTAACGGCAGTTCGATGTTGATCGCATCGACCATGTCGAGCCCGTTGCGCGAATGGTAGTGATGCGTCAGGTAATCCGACACCCCCTGCCAGAAATAGCGTTTGCGGAACCACATCGGCGTCAGGCGGTCGGCATGGATGGTGTGACGAATCAGCGCGGCGGGCTCGAAATAAAGCCGCCATCCTTTCTGCTTGAGAAAGAAATGGATCGCGCCTTCACCAGACAAAAGGGAACTGCCGACGCGGCCCAGCTCGACCGGGTAATCGCCGACACTTGTTATCGCTTCCCGGCGATAGCAGCAATTTCCTTCGAACAGCCCTTCGGGCGCGTCGATGAAGCGCGGTTCCGCTCCCATATTCGAGGCTGCCGATAAAATCCCCTTCATCCACTGCGTGAGCCATTCGGGCGGCGGCGCTTGCCAGACCGGGGCGATTTCGCCGCCGATCATGGCTACATCCCCGGGTAGTTTGGCAAAACGATTCAGGAAGGCTTCGAGCCAGCCCGGCGCCGCCGTCGCATCGTCGTCTATATTGGCGAGCAGGGGGGATTCGGTTGCCGCAATCCCAGCATTGCGCGCGCGCGACAGGCCTGCGACAGGTTCTTCGACCATGAATATCCGGTGATGCGGGTAACGCGCCGCGACGCGTGCGACAATTTCCGGCGTGTTGTCGGTGCAGGCATTGGCGACGACGCATATTTCATAACGCGCCGGGTCAACCGTCTGCTCGCACAGACTGGTCAGGCATGACTCAAGAAACGCGGCGCGGTTATGGGTCGCCAGATTGACGCTGACGTCCGGCACGGAGCGTCAGCTGTGCCGTGCCGCCGTCTGCGACGGTTGCGCATCCAGCTCGTGCCGCATTTCCTGGAGCAGCGGCTCGATACGACCGCCATTGTTCTGGATGATCGCGGCATATTCCTGGCGCTGCGTCACACTCAGGCTGACGCCTTCGACGACGACGTCGATGACGCCCATCTTGCCGTCGCGATTGCGCACGCGCCAGTCGATCTGGGTCGGCGCCGAACCGTCGGGATGCGTGATTTCGCTGTGTACGGTCGTGTCCATTTCCGATTCGGGGCGCGTGCCGATGACGGTGAAGCCTTCGCCGGTATAAAGCGTCATGCGCGTGCCGTATGTCTTGATGACCAGCGCCTTGAACAGTTTCATATATTCGTCCTGCTGGGCAGGCGTGGCCGCGCGCCAGCTGCGGCCGATAACGAAGCGACCGATGGTTTTGAGGTCGAAGCAGTCGCTCAGGATTTTACTGAATTCCGCGTCGCGCTGCGCGTTCGACAGTTTCTTGTTGGCAATAACGGCGATGGCGCGGTCGCCCAGATCCTGCACGAATTTCCCGTCGGGATTTTTCATGGCCTCGACATGGGTTTGCGTATAGCCGGAGGCATCCTGAGCCAGGGCGGGCGCGGCGGCCAGCGCGAGGAAAACAAGGGCGGCGCCGAGAACCGGCAAGGAAAGACGCGGTATGCGGGGCATCGAAAGCTCCTGGATTATGGAATGAGGCGATGTCAGAACTGATGATCTATATAACGGAAACTTTGTCCGGAGACAAAGGGCGAATATTAAGGCCGGTTGGAGGCCTGCCAAGGGGTAAAAATCGGACCATCCGGCAGGTCTAAAACAGGCGGGAATTTAGACTTGTGTCTTTTTTGAGATATCTTGCCGGCGACTGCGCCGCCCCCAGAAAATCCCATTGACGCCAATAATTTGCCATGCTCTTTATCATACTACATCACTGACGGCTCGATCGGGCCGTATAAACTCCATGGAAAGGATATCCACTATGCGTAAACTCCTCGTTGCGACGGCTCTGCTCGCCGCTTTGGTCGCCGGCCCCGCGCTGGCCCAAGATGCCGCCGCTCCGGCTCCGGCTCCGGCTGCTCCCGCCGCTCACGAAGCGATGAAGCCTGCCAAGAAGGTCGAGCATCACAAGAAGGTCGAACACAAGAAGGCCGAGCATCACAAGCACATGATGAAGAAGCATCACAAGAAGATGAAGAAAGAAATGAAGAAGGAAGAAGCTCCCGCCAAGTAAGCAATTCTTCATTCGAGTCAAGACGAAGCCGCCGCGCCGGATATGTCCGCGCGGCGGTTTTTTTGTTTTTCGGTAAAAGTTGACAAAAGAGCCAAAAAAACCGACAACCACGCCGCACTTCACGATTTATAAGGATAAATATCTATGCAAGTCGATGCGAATACGCTGCGCAAAGGCCATGTCGTCGATTACAACGGCAAATTATGGTCGGTGATGAAAAGCGAAATCATGATCCCCGGCAAGGGCGCGGCGGTCATTCAGGTCGAAATGCGCGACGTGCGCGCAGGCGTCAAAACCAATGTCCGCTTCCGCACGCAGGAAACGGTCGAGCGCGTCCAGCTCCAGGAACACGAGATGCAATTCCTGTTTTCGAGCGGCGACGACTACACCTTCATGGATCAGGAAACATTCGAGCAGTTGGTCATTCCCAAAGACATCATCGGCGACCCGGTCGCGTTCCTGGTCGAATCGATGGTCTGCACGGTCATGACTTACGAAGGCGCGGCCCTGTCGGTCGAATTGCCGCAGACGGTCACGCTCGAACTCATCGAAGCCGACCCCGTCGTCAAGGGGCAGACGGCGTCTTCGTCCTATAAACCGGCCAAGCTGGCCAACGGCGTGCGCGTTATGGTTCCTCCTTTCATCGAAGCGGGCACGCGCGTCGTCGTCAACACGGCGGACGGCACCTATGTTGAACGCGCGCGCGATTAATATATAAAGCGATACAAAATGAATCCTCGTTCCGCATTGATGAACGTCATGTTCAAGGCAGCCTCCAAGGCGGCCAAAAGCCTCGTGCGCGATTTCGGCGAAGTCGAAAATCTGCAGGTTTCGCGCAAAGGGCCGGGCGATTTCGTCAGCACGGCGGACTTGAACGCGCAGAACATCATCCGCGAGGAACTGTCGAAGGCGCGGCCTGAATTCGGCTTCCTGATGGAAGAAAAAGACGGTGCGCCGGACACGTCCGCCAAGCCCGAACGCTGGATCGTCGACCCGCTCGACGGCACGACGAACTTCCTGCACGGGATCGGGCATTGGGCGATTTCGATGGCGGCCGAACGTAACGGCGAGATCATCGCCGGGCTTATCGTCGATCCGATCAAGAATGAAAGCTTCTGGGCCGAAAAAGGTACCGGCGCCTATACCGACCGCAAACGCCTTCGCGTATCGGGCCGCAAGGATCTGGCGGATTGCGTCATCGGCACGGGCGCGCCGTTCAAAGGCGTTATGCACAAGCGCCCTAATTTTTCGAAACAGCTTGCTGCCGTCATGCCTCAGGTCGCGGGCATCCGCCGCATGGGCGCGGCCGCGCTCGACCTCGCCTATGTCGCGGCGGGCCGTTTCGACGGTTTCTGGGAAGAAGGGCTGGGCCCGTGGGACAGCGCCGCGGGCAGCTTGCTGATCAAGGAAGCGGGCGGTTTCGTCGCGCCGATCGTGCCGAAACAGGATCCGATCCATAGCGGGTCGATCATCGTCAGCAATATCGAAATCCACGACAAGCTGATCGCGCTCATCCGCGGCACGGCATAGGAGCGCTTAGCCAAAAGCGCATTTTTCCTTGGCGATCCTGCGCGATTTTCCGGGTTGTGACGGAACGGTTTTGTAGGCTTCGACCCATCCATCTCCATCATAACGCACGACGAGTCCACGGACGCACGACATGGGTAATGCGAACTCCCGGATAAAATGACCCATCTCTGCTTCGACCAAGCGTCTCCCGAATCGATCGCCTAGCGTGTCGGGAAGGATAAGGATGCCGCGTGATCTGGTGTGGTCGTAATGGTTGAAATCGGCAAAACCGCGGTCGCGGGTTACGATCGGCATATCGTGTTTAACGGCATAGGCAAAAACCTCTTCGTCCGGTGTGCCTTTGGGCATAAAGCACTGGACGGTCGAAAGAGGAAAGCCGTTCTCAGAAAGAGTTTTGAGCGCAGAAGGTCGCATATTTTCATCGATCAGGAAGTGCAATTTAGACAGAGCGGAATCGGGAAAAGAAGAAGTGCAGGACGGTACACCGGCAGGACACCGGGAGCAGATCTGTTTTTGAGCCTCGAGATCCGAGAATAAGTTCTCGATCCGGGCGTATTTTTCCATATCGGTAGGAAGTAACCTGCCCAATAAACTCTCCCTGTATAATCATCCAAACATTTGTATATTTTCCGCGATTCTTTTGCTTGCCGTCAATATGAAAGCGCCAGACGGCCTGTAAGCCGGGTTCTGTCGACCGCAATCCTTGCGGCGGACGATCATTCATCTGGGACGTTCGTCGCCGAACGCCTCGAGCAACCTACCCGAACCACGCGCGGGGAATGCGCCGCGCATCTATGGGCCGAAGCCCAGATTTGCGCCATGTGATTCCTATTCGGTTTTGCTTCGGGTGGGGTTTTCCATGCCGTTCCCGTTGCCGGGAACGCGGTGCGCTCTTACCGCACCTTTTCACCTTTTCCCGCCGTGAGGCAGGTAGTCTTTTTTCTGTGGCACTTTCCTTTGAGTCGCCCCAACCGGACGTTATCCGGCACCCTTTTCCCCTGAAGCCCGGACTTTCCTCCCCACCGCATGAAATCAATAAAAATCAATGTGTTGTTTTATTGACCTCATGTGGTGGGGCGATCGCCCGACCGTCTGGCAGAGAAAAATTAGCATTTCTGGTGTCGCTCAAAAACAACATTTTACAAAAAGAGGCCAAAAATCCGCTTTTTCCTTAAATATGCCAAATTTTTAGTGCTATTGGGATGCGTCCGCAAAATTTTCCCGATCGCCTGCCTTTCGCCATTTTATCCTCCAAGGAGAGATCCCATGAAGAGATTTTCCGTTTCCGCTCTGGCGCTCGCTGCCGCTTTGGTCGCCGCGCCGGTTTTTGCTCATGCCGATACGACACCGGGCTGGTACGCTGGCGCTGGCGTCGGCGCAAGCTTCGGGGTCGATCCGACGATGCACACCGCGACCGGCACCCATGACGCCAAATTCAAGTCGGCCGATGCGGCTTTTTTGGGAAGCGTCGGTTATGCCTGGAGCAACGGGCTGCGCCTCGAAG
>JAGWKW010000074.1 GCA_028865155.1 Alphaproteobacteria bacterium | reverse complement strand
CATCGACGCCCTGAGCGAGCGCGATAATCTGCGTAGTGGCCTTTTGGATTTTCTGGCTGCCGGATACCCGTGACGCCGCGACCCATATGCCGCCGATGATCGCGCCGATGATGCCGAGGACGATGGCGATTTCCGTGAGCGTAAAACCCCGCGTCGCGCGCGGGCGTCGAAGGCCGATATCGGTCATGGGCTTCCTTGCCGCCGGTTGCGTTGATGCGTCAAGCATAGAAGGCAAGCATTTAAGGAGAGGTTAACCTGCTTTTTCACGGTATTTATTGGTGATCGGATAACGCCGGTCCCGGCTCAGATTGCGGCGCGTGATTTTGACGCCGGGCGCCGCCTGCCGTCTTTTATATTCCGCGCTGTCGAGCATCGACCATACGCGCGCGGCGGTTTCCGCATTGTATCCTTCGGCGACGATCTCGCGCACCCCCATGTCGCGCTCGATCAGGCATTCAAGAATGCCATCGAGGACATCGTATGGCGGCAAGCTGTCCTGATCGGTCTGGTTCGGGCGCAGTTCAGCCGTTGGCGCTTTGGTGAGAGTGCGCGCCGGGATGACCGCGCCTTCAGGGCCGAGCCCCGTTTCCGGCTTATGCGCGTTGCGCCAGCGCGACAAGGCATAGACCTGGGTTTTATAGACGTCTTTCAGAACGGCGAAACCGCCGCACATATCGCCGTAAAGCGTGGCGTAGCCGACCGAGATTTCGGACTTGTTGCCGGTCGAAAGAACCATGGAACCGGTCGCGTTCGACAGGGCCATCAGGGTCAACCCGCGAATGCGCGCCTGAATATTTTCCTGCGTCACGCCGGCAAGCTTGTCGCCCAGAACCGGGGACAGGCTGGCATCGAATGTCTTCATCGCGTCGGCAATGGGAATGCTGTCGAGCTTGCAGCCCAATGCATGCGCAAGCTGCCCGGCGTCTTCGGTGCTGTCTTGCGACGTATACGGCGACGACAGCATGACACCCCATACCCTCTCCGGGCCGAGCGCATCGACGGCGATGGCCGCCGCGAGCGCGCTGTCCGCGCCGCCGGACAGGCCAAGCACGACGCCGGGGAAGCCGTTCTTGTTCACATAATCGCGCAGGCCTGTCATCAGCGCGTGATAGATGGCGGCCTCGCCCGCCAAAGGCGGAACGACTTTCGTGTCTTTGCCGGAAAGCGCGCCGTTATCGAAAGCGAAGGCTTCGAGTCCTTCCTGCCACGCGGGCATCGACATCACGGTCTTGCCCTGCGCATCGAGAACGAAGGATGCGCCGTCGAAGACAAGTTCGTCCTGACCGCCAAGCTGGTTCAGATAGACGAGCGGCAAGCCCGTTTCCGCGACGCGCGCAGCGGCAAGCCGGTTGCGGGTTTGGTATTTGCCGATTTCGTAGGGGCTGCCGTTCGGCACGAGCAGGATGTCGGCACCGTTCTTTTTGGCGTTGAGCGCCGCGCTTTGTGTCCACATGTCTTCGCAAATGATGACGCCAAGCTTGACGCCGCGAAACGGCAGCGGGTCGGGCAAGGGGGCCGGGACAAAAACCCGTTTTTCGTCGAAGGGGCCGTAATTGGGCAGGTCATATTTGAAAATTTTGGCGGCAATGCGCCCGCCGTCGAGCAGAAGCGCGGCATTATAGAGTTTGTCGTCTTCACGCCACGGCGCGCCGAGCAGGATCGCCGGGCCGCCATCCGCCGTTTCCGTTGCCAGCGTCCGCACCGCTTCGCGGATGCGATCCTGAAAGCTGCGTTTAAGCACCAGATCTTCAGGCGGGTAACCGCAGATATAAAGCTCGGACGTCATAATCAAATCCGCGCCCGTCGCGGCGGCTCGCGTCCGCGCTTCGCGCAGCTTCGCGGCATTGCCCGCAATATCGCCAAGAACGGGATTAAGCTGCGCAAGCGCGATGATTATTTGACCCGACATGAACGCGTTTTAATCTTGCGGCTTCGGTTGCAGAGGCTTCGCGGCGGCATCGACTGCAGCTTGCATATCGGCAATCGCGGCCTGCGCGCCCGAAACGATGGCGTGGTCGTAGGAGGCCTGGTCGCGCTGCGCTTCCTTGCTGATGCAGTTCATGTAGTTTTGCGCCGCGGCGACATAGGCGTTGTGCTGGCTGACGAGCGAATTCATGTCGTTGCCCGACGTTTCGGGGTTGGCGTGCAACACCGAAGCCGGGGGGTTCGGCTTGACGCATTCGCTTGAATGCCAGGCGGGCTGGCCGTTGGTCAGGACGATGTCGCCCGCCATCGCCGGCGCGGATGCCAGCAGGGCGAAGGCAAGAAGGGCAACGAACGATGTACGCATGGGAGCCTCCTTCAGGGAAAAGTTTGATTAATCTAGAGCATTTTCTGGATATATGAAATCGGCGATTACCAGAAAAAGCTCTGTTTTTTTATTAAGACCGGCGATTCACCATTCGGGTAGAACCATAAAATGGTTCTACCCGAACGGATCGCGGTCTATGATTATTACGCTAAAGATGCTAGAGCAATCAGGCTGTTTTATGGCATGATCCGCCCCGCTCTTTATGACCATATAGGACAAAACCGACGATGATCCCCCGCTATTCCCGCCCCGAAATGACGGCTATTTGGACCGCCGAAAACCGCTTCCTCATCTGGTTCGAAATCGAGGCCCATGCCTGCGACGCGCTGGCCAAGCTCGGCGTCATTCCGGCCTCGGCCGCCAAGAATGTGTGGAAAAAGGGCAAGTGGGATATCGCCCGGATCGACGAAATCGAAAAAACCACGCGCCATGATGTTTTGGCCTTCCTGACCAACCTTGCCGAGCATGTCGGCGCGGACGCCCGCTTCGTGCATCAGGGCATGACTTCGAGCGACGTGCTGGATACCGCGCTGGCCGTTCAGCTCAAGCAGGCGGGCGAATTGCTGTTGGCCGACATGGACAAGGTTTTGAAGGCGCTCAAAAAACGGGTCGAGCAAAATCTCGATGTCGTGACCATCGGCCGCAGCCACGGCATTCATGCCGAGCCCACAAGTTTTGGGTTGAAGCTGGCGACCCATTATGCAGCGTTCGCGCGCGGACGCGAAAGATTGCGCGCGGCGATCAAGGATGTCGCGACCTGCGCGATTTCCGGCCCGGTCGGAACCTTTGCCACGGTCGATCCGCGCGTTGAAGCGCATGTGGCGAAGAAACTCGGCCTGAGCGTCGAGCCGGTTTCGACGCAAATCATCCCGCGCGACCGGCACGCGATGTTTTTCGCCACGCTGGGCGTGGTCGCTTCGTCGATCGAGAATTTCGCCATCGAAATGCGCCATTTGCAGCGCAGCGAGGTGCGCGAGGCCGAAGAGCCGTTCGCCAAGGGCCAAAAGGGGTCGAGCGCGATGCCGCACAAGCGCAACCCCGTGCTGGCGGAGAATTTGACCGGGCTGGCGCGTATCGTGCGCGCTGCCGTGACGCCTGCGCTTGAAAATGTCGCGCTGTGGCACGAACGCGACATTTCCCATTCGTCGGTCGAGCGCGTGTTCGGTCCCGATGCGACGATTGCGCTGGATTTCGCGCTGACGCGCATGGCCGGGCTGATCGACGGCATGACCGTGTACCGCGAACGGATTGCGGAAAATCTGGCTTCGCTCGGCGGGCTGCATTTCTCGCAGCGCGTGTTGCTCGCGCTGACGCAAGGTGGCGTAAGCCGCGAGGATGCGTATAAGATCGTGCAGACCAACGCGATGGATGTGTGGAAGGACTTGCAGAAGGGCAAGAAGGTTTCGTTCAAGGAGAAACTGAAAGCCGATCCGGTTATCGCCAAGCGCGTTCCGGCCAAGGTTTTCAATGCCTGCTTCGACGAAAAATTCTATATCCGCCATGCGCGGAAAATCTGGAAGCGGGTGCTGGAGTCCTAAGCCTGCTGATAATTTTTCCCGGAATGACAGGCTCTTTGAATTCCGTTTTGATTTAAACCGCCAGCGCCAACTGTCCGTCGCGTTCGGGCGGGCGGAACAGGTCGGTGCGCAAGCTGCCTTCGTTGCTTCCATAACCGATACGTTTGTAAGCTAGCGCGAAACGTTGCGCGAGCAGGTCGGCATAAGCGCCCTGCCCCGTGCGGCGCGTGCCGAATTCGGCGTTGTATAATTTGCCGCCGTGCGATTGTTTGATCAGCGACAGGGTTTTTTCGGCACGGTCGGGGTAATGGGTGCGCAGCCATTCCTCGAAAAGCTGTTTCAATTCGTAAGGCAGTCGTACCAATGTGTAATGCGCTTCGCGCGCGCCTGCATCGTAAGCGGATCGTAGAATGCGATCCATTTCCATATCGTTGAGGCCTGGGATCATCGGCGCGGCCATGACGGTCACGGGAATGCCCGCCTTGGCCAGCGTTTCGATGGTTTGAAGGCGTTTATAGGGCGCGGCGGCGCGCGGTTCCATCGCCCGCGCCAGCGTGGCGTCGAGCGTCGTGACGGAGATATTGACGCGCGCGAGCCGTTGCCCGGCCATCGGCGCTAGCAAATCGATGTCGCGCGTCACGAGCGCGGATTTGGTGATAATCGCGAGCGGATGCCTGTGTTCGGCAAGGATTTCGATGATCGCGCGGGTAAGTTTCAGGTCGCGCTCGACCGGCTGGTAGCAGTCCGTATTGCTGCCGAGCGTAATCGGATACGGTTTGTAGTTCGGTGCCGCGAGTTCGCGTTTCAGGATTTCCGGTGCGTCGGGCTTGTGAAAAATTTCAGTCTCAAAATCGAGTCCCGCCGAAAAACCCAGATAGCCGTGCGACGGCCGCGCATAACAGTAAATGCAGCCATGTTCACACCCCCGATAGGGGTTGATCGAACGCATATAAGGCAGGTCGGGCGAGTCGATCTGGTTGATGACGCTGCGCGATGTGTCGGTATGAAGCCGCGTTTGCAGTCTGGGCGAGTCGTCATCCCTGTTTTCCAGCCAGCCGTCATCGACCGCGCGCGTTTCGAAACGTTCGAAACGCCCGGCAGGGGTGCTGACCGCGCCGCGCCCGTTGCGGGGTTGGGAGAGAAGCTCGTGATCCATTTTAGAACATTACAGGAACGCGTATTTCTTGTAAAGAACAAAAGAAGAACTATTGCGAAGGCGGAAAATCCACGATAGGTTGAGCTTACCTTTCTTTCTTCCCTTCCAGCTTGAGGAGTTCCCGATGAAAAAGAGCCTTCTATGCCTTGCCGCGCTCGCGGCGCTGACCTTCGCCCTGCCCGCCACGGCTGCGACCGCGACAACGGCCAAGCATGCCGTCACGCCGCAGCAGAACCGCATGAAGATTTGCGCCGCGCAGTATCACAAGGAAAAGATCGCCAAATCCGAATATCACGCCTTCATGAAGAAGTGCCTGAGCAAGCACGTTGCGGCGAAGACGGACAAAAAGATGGAAAAGAAAGCAGCCAAGAAGGCCGGATAGTCTCGAAAAAAAATTGTATGCCCGCCAGGGGCTGATACACGAAAGTACGCTAGCAAATGAAATACTACAAAAAATTCGAATATAACATGTGGCATATCCATGCCTTCGAAACCGATGGGTCTCAGGATGCTTATATTTCTAAAGATATGACTCCGATATCTGAAACGGAAGCTGATGAAATAAGAGCTCAACCACCATCACCCGAATATCAGAAGAAGATCGCAGAAGGTATCGAAGCACTGGGAGGAAGAAATGGGGCAAGATACCCTCCAAAAGAATTCAAAGAAGCCATAGGCCATATATGTGTAAATTCTGCTCATCATGAAGTAACTCTAAGAACAGTAGTTTGGCTTGTTTCCGGCCTAGACTCTGAAACCGGGATGGCCTTTACGGGAAACGCTCGTTATTCCGATCTACTGGATACTTTAAAAGCATTGGTCGAGCTGCGTGTCCCATTATTAATGACTGAAACAAGGGAGTTGTGTGGCCGCATTAAGGGTTTGTATGCAGAACGTGCTAAATATGTTCATCGATTATGGATGGTTGGCCCTGATAAGCAGCCAATAGTTACCAAAGCATTCTTGGAACGATCTTTTGCAAAATCTGATGACCAGCAAGTATCTTTAGAAAAGATGTACGACCTCGCAGAAAGCTTTCTAAATATTGAGGGCGAACTAAATTCTAAAATCTTTGCGCCTTTGCTTAAAGGCCACAACATCTCACCACATAAAAAGAAATGATTGTCTATCCAATTTTCTAAAACAAAAAGGGCGGGGATAACCCCGCCCTTTTCTTTTCGATATTGTCTCGATCCCGGCCTTCGCCGGGATAAGCGTTAGCCAAGTCCGCGCGCCACGCAAGCGCGGCGCACTCAACCAAGAAAGCCACTTACTTGAGTTCGACAGCAGCGCCGGCGGCTTCAAGAGCCTTCTTGATCTTTTCGGCTTCTTCCTTCGACGCGCCTTCCTTGACGGTCTTGGGCGCGCCTTCGACCAGATCCTTGGCTTCCTTCAGACCCAGGCCGGTGATGGCGCGGACTTCCTTGATGACTTCGATCTTCTTGTCGCCCGCC
>JAGWKW010000073.1 GCA_028865155.1 Alphaproteobacteria bacterium | reverse complement strand
GCCCAGATAAAACAGCTTGGCGCCCTGTTTCTGGATACTGGCGAGAACCGGGTTGGAAGAAGGGTCGGGCGTCGCGTCCGTCTTGGCGGAGGCGGGCGCCGCCGCCAAAAGAAGGGCGGAGCAAAGCAGCAGGGCGAGGAACTTTTTCATCGTCGATCCTTTATTTCTGCGCGTATTGGACGTAGCGGTGGGAGCCGCGGTAACGGTACAACGGCGCGTCGTGCTTGACCAGCCCGTGGCGGTCCATCACCGACACGACTTTGTTCGCATATGTATAGCCAAGCGCCGGGGTCATCGAATGGTAGGCGGCGATGCCGCCCCACAGGCTGCCGGTGTCGTCCATCTTGTGGCGCAGGATCCACGCCGCGACATGGACATTAACGCAGCCATTGTCGCGCACCCAGATGCGCGCCGTGCCCGTAGAAACTTTCCACATGCGCGCGAGTTTCGGCAGCCAGCGCGTATTAACCTGCATCGGCCCGAGATCGTAGGTGCCGTTGACGTTCGGCCCCGCTTCCTGCCCGACATGGCCGCCTTCGACCTGCATGATGCCGATCATAACCGCCGCCGGAACATGGTAGGTGTTGGCGGCCATCAGGACGCAGGCGGCGAGGGCTTTCGCGCTTAACATCACCAGCCCCCCGCCGCGGCGTCGAGCCGTGCCGATTCCGGAACGTCGAGATAGGTCGCAAGCGTGGCCAGCATCGCCATGCGTTGATTGAAGGCCTGCCAGACTTGCTGCATCGGCACCATCTGGCCGTGCTGCGCGAAGTAGGCGGCGCGTTCTTCGGCGGGCATGCAAAGGAGGCGGTCGGATTCGGCCAGATGCGCTTCGGTATAAATCTGCCCCGCGGCCTTGAGCACATGCCAGCATAGAAGGCGCCATTCTTCCGGCGTCGCGCCGGTGGGTGCGAGCGCGCGCGTGACCTGGTCGGCGGTCTTGACGAGCTTTTCGGCGATTTCGGCCAACAGCGCGTGTTCCGAACGGCCGAACGAATATTGCGCCACGGATCCTACGACCGGCACCATAGCTTCGAGCATCTTGGCGCGGAAGGTCGCGACCGTGTTGGGAAGCGTTTCCTGCCCGGCCGGAATTTGCGCCTTGAATTTGTCCTGAAGCGCAGCCGCCGTCTGCGCGATGCGCGCGATGTCTTCGTCGGCGGGCGGCTGGCCAGACGCCTTGAAAGCCGAGGCGATTGTTTGCGCGGCGGCACCCGCCATCGCCCAGCGCACCCAGGCGTCGATCTGGTCTTCGCTGGCGCCGAGTTCGCCCGATAATTTTTGGGTCAGAAGAACGGTTTTATCGACGAGCGTGCCGAGGATCGCCGGATCGGGGGGCGCGGCGCCGTCCTGCCCGCCTTGCGCTTCGCCGATGGCCTGCAACAGAGGCAGACCGACCTCGCGGAACGTGGTCAGCAGCGTTTGCATCGTGGCTTTGTTGTCCGCCGTATCGGGCATATTTTTTCCTGTTTTAGTGATTATATTCCGGTTTTATTGAGGTTTTATTGCGACGTACATTATACGCGTTTTGCCCGCGCGGAAAGCCCTGGCGCGCAGGGAACCGCAGAATGCCATTGAAATGGTTAGGGAAAGGTGAAAAAAGGCAAAGACCCGCGAAACATGGGGTTAAGCCCCTTTTTACGGCTTCACAGCCTGATCGAGGCCTGTCGGGCCGACGCCGCTGACCCCAGGCATCGAGTTGAAGGCCATCACATGAAGCGTGGCCTCGATGCGGTTCAGCGCGTCGAGGACCAGGTTCGTATCCATGTTGCGCTCTTTCAACATGCCGATGTCTTCGGGGGTCAAATTTTCGCCCACAAGGGTCGTACGATACTGAGCATAGGTGTCGCCGCTATAGCGGTTGGCTTTGAGCTTATCCAGGTCGGCGAGACTTATGCCATTCTTTTTGCAGTCGCTGAGCTTTCCGTCGTCCATGATTTTAAGAGTATTGAGCGCCTCGCATTCGTCAACTTCCGCCGTATAATACGTTTGGAAAGAACCGCCGGCTTTGCTGGCCGTGTCTTGAGGGATAGCCGTATTGTATAAAACCGTCGCCACGCAATCCTTATAAGTTGGGGATGCTGCGAGTTTGTCCATGCGTTGCTGGTGTACGCCCAGAATTGCGGTTGTAACTTGGGACGCAGGCGCGCTACCAGGCGCGCCCGCAAAGCTGGCAGGGGCGGGAGGCAACTTGTTGATGCAAACCCGCATGGCATCGAGGAAGTGGAGCTGATCGTCGGTCATGCTATTGTTAGCGGCCGGCAAAGTCAAAGCGCCATCTTTGCTGCTAATACCTGCAGGTATTTGCATGTGCGAGTCGCTACTCACCGTTGCATAATTGATATCAGCATCGTAGCGGTTCGGATTGGGATTGGCCTTGGCGCAGTTTGTTGAGGCTTGCTTTAGCCCCGGATATTCATCCGGATTGATATTGCCGTTGGCGCAGGCTGTGGCCAGTGCTTTGGCTGGCGTTTGCCCGACATTCTGATTGGGGGGGTTCATCTGGCCGCCCAGTTGCTTCATGCCACCGCCCATGGCTTCCTGGGCTTGCGTCGCGCCGACTTCGTCGCAAATTTTCGTTTTATCAGGATGGGTGGTGTATTGTTTGGTTATGTCGAGCACGCTTTTGTCAAGTTCGGACAATTCGAGTTGATCCACAAGCGACTGCGTGTTTTTAGTGCTGACTTTGGCTTGAAGATCGGTACTCATTTGTTGAGAGGCGATACCGGCGGCGCGCTGCATTTCGTCGGTGATGGTGTTTTTGAATTGTATCGCCCATTGGGCCAGCGTGGAGCCTTGCAACGTCGTGATAGCAGCGTCGCAGTCCGGGCAAGCGACGACGAAGGCTTGCGCAGGGCGCGGCGATGCTGTCGCCAACAGGGCGGTTATCAATCCTATTGCCGCCGTTCTTGCGTATTTGCCGCGCATCATATCGCGCATGGGAAGGTCTTTCTTTTCATATTCATCGCGCATCGCCTATAATTTCCGGTCGAGATCATCGGTTTATTGCTTCCCGATGAAGTTGGACACGTCGCTGAAGGGGATCTGGAACGTCGAGCCTTGCGCGCCACCCGACCCGAACGAGATGGGAGAAATTTGCGTTCCGCCGCTGCATCCCGGCATGTTCAAGCCAAGATTCCATCCGCCGATGCCGAAAGTCGGTAACGGCAAACACATTCGCGTGAGCGAGCTGAGGGAGTTTCCTGCGCCGCCGATGGTACCGACGACTTGCGAACAGACCTGATTGACGAGGCCGGTGATTTGCGAACTTAAGATGCTGGTGATGATGCCGAGCGGATCGGTCAGCGAGGCGGTCGAACTGACAAAAGCGTTGTAGATGCTCATAAGCTGGTCGATGCATTGCGATCCGGCCGCATCGATTTTCTGAAACCCTTCCCAGGCTTTTGTCGCGTCCTGGGTAGCCTGCTGTCCCGCCGCCGCCGCCGCATGCTGGAAACCGACATCGGCGGGATCGTTGCCGTCGTTGCTGCATGACGTTATGCCCGCGGCATCGACCGACGCATAGGCGCGGTGCGGGATGGACAGGACGGAAAGCGCCAGAACCGCCAGAAAAACGACAAAAAAGCCGCGCTTTGCAGGCATTGAATCTCTCCCCGATGTTCGTCGCCTTACCATATTAGGGGGGAAAAGCTTATCGAGACGTTAATTTCGGGCAAGAAAGCAGAGCCGCTGCCTGAGAACGGCAACGGCCTTAGCCTATGGGATTTTGGTTCACTACCTGGGCGCGGGCGCCGAGCTCTGCGCGCCAGAAGGGCGGACGGATTGAGGCGCCTCGGGATAATAGTCACACGCACCGTTAGGGGCGAATTTATCAGCGTAGACCAGATGCGTAATAGCACCATGAATGCCGGTTAGCTTGAATTGCGCTTCCCGCACCGTCGTTTTGCTGTCCTGTGGATTGAAGCGCCATATCGTCGATTCCCACTTGTTGGCACTACCCCTTATCAAAGCGCCGTTGAGATCGCCCCAGTAAGTGCCATAGACGTCATAGCCGCGTTGCGCTGCGGCGAGGGGATCAGAAATATCGCCAAAAACATGCGTGTCCGTCTTGTCGTCATTAAAGGACGCATGGCCGTCAGCGTCAACGCACGCCCTGCTATCAAGGTGGAAAGGATTGACCATATTATTGGGGGCCTGTTCTATCGCCGACATTGTCGCGCAGCCGCCGAGGCTGGCGGCGCCAGCCAGCATGCCAACCATTGCCGCAGCACGACCAAACTGGCGCGCATTACGAATATAGGCGGCAAATTTCTTGGCCTGCATGGTTACGTTCCTGGCGGCGAGGCGGAAGCTGCGGAATGGATCCATAATCAATCTCCGGTTATCAATAAAAATATGGGCTCGAACGGTAGTAATATACATCATTCCGCAGCTGTGGCACAAAGGGAGAAATAGTTTCCTGCCGGATTTTGGGGCTTATGGCGAAGGTTAGAAACCGAAATTTTGCTGCGATTCTCGCGCTTTGCGCCGTTCTTGCCGCGCCCGTTGCCACGTGGGCCGCGACGCCTGCCGCTGCACCGAAACAGGCTGCGCCGCCGACGCCGCCCGCGGCGGCGCAGGAGCCGCCGCGCCACTATGCGATCGCGATGGTCGGCGAGCCGCTGTATCCGCCCGGTTTCACGCATTTCGATTACGCCAACCCGGATGCGCCGAAAGGCGGCATTTTGAAGCTGGGTGCGGTCGGGACGTTCGACAGTTTGAACCCGTTCATCGTGCGCGGGCAGGCGCCGTTCGGGCTCGGCGACGGGATGTCGCTGATCTATCAGAGCCTGATGGCGCGAAGCTGGGATGAGCCTTTCACGCTTTATGGATTGATCGCGCAAAGCGTGCAGGTCGCGCCCGACAGAAGCAGCATCATTTTCAACATCGACCCGCGCGCGCATTTTTCGGATGGCGTTCCCGTCACCGCCAACGATGTTCTGTTTTCCTTCACCACCTTGCGCGACAAGGGAAGGCCCAACCACCGCACCTATTACAGCAAGGTCGCTTATGCGGTGAAACTATCCCGGTTACGCGTCGAATTCGGGTTCCGGCGCGACGACAATGGCCATATCGACCGCGAGATGCCGTTGATCATGGGGTTGATGCCGGTTCTGCCCGAACATGACTGGAAGAACCGCCCGTTCAACCAGACCAGTTTGCGCATTCCCGTCGGTTCCGGCCCTTACAGGATTGCGGCGATGGATGTCGGGCGATCGATTACGTATGTCCGCGATCCGCATTATTGGGGCCGCGATTTGCCGACGCAGCGCGGGCTTTATAATTTCGATAAAATCCGCATCGATTATTACCGCGACGACGCCGTCGCGTTGCAGGCTTTCAAAGCCGGTCAGTACGACATGCGCCGCGAGACCGATCCGACCAAATGGGCGACGGGTTACGATTTTCCGGCCGCGCATGACGGGCGCGTAAAGCTGGAGCGGCTTGCGACCCATCGCACCGAACCTGCCTATGGTTTTGTTTTGAATACGCGCCGCGCCTTGTTCGCCGATCCTGTTTTGCGCGCAGCTTTGCAATACAGTTTCGATTTTTCGTGGGTGAACAGGCACCTGTTCCACGACCAGTATAAGCGCGTCGACAGCTATTTCCCGAATTCGGATCTGGCCGCGCCGCCCTTGCCGACCGGCGAGGAATTGCAAATTCTGGACAAGTACAAATCCGAATTGCCGCCCGATATTTTCACGACGCCCGTGACGCCACCGACGGCGAAAAACGAAAGGCAGTTCCGCGATAATTTGCTGAAAGCGGAAAAGATGCTGCTGGGTGCGGGGTATAAAATCAAAGACAACCGGCTTTATACGCCGAAAGGCGCGCCGGTTGCGTTCGAGATCATGTTGAGCGACCCGAGCGAAGAAAAAGTCGCGCTGAACTGGAGCCGCGATCTGAAACGTCTGGGCATCGTCGCGTCGGTACGTACCGTCGATAGCGCGCAATATCAGGAACGCATCGCGTCTTTCGATTACGATGTCACCGCCGTCAAATGGTACAATTCCCTGTCGCCCGGCAACGAGCAGATGTATTTTTGGGGCAGCGCTGCCGCGAAAGAGAAAGGCAGCCGCAATTATGCCGGGATTCACGACCCGGTCGTCGATGCGCTGGCCACCGCCATTCCCGACGCCAGGACGCGCGCGGAGCTGGTCGCCGACTGCCACGCGCTCGACCGCGTTTTGATGCGCGGCGATTATATTGTGCCCTTGTATTATCTGGGCGCGGACGATATTGCGTCGTGGCGCAAGCTGCATCATCCGAAGAAGATGTCGCTGTACGGCAATGTGATGGAAGCCTGGTGGGCGCAATGACGGAATTCGGTTTGCCTATCGCGCGGGTATATCTTATGTCACAGGCGAACTGGGTTCCGGATAGATTTGCATTTTCGGCCCCGCGCAAGCGCGGTTCCGAAAAAGCAAATCTTCCGGAATGACAAACTTTTCAGGCGAATCCGCACCCTT
>JAGWKW010000072.1 GCA_028865155.1 Alphaproteobacteria bacterium | reverse complement strand
GCGCATGAGAGCCGCGATATTTTCGACGCGGCAATGGCAGGCGATGCGCCGCAGGCCGCGTTCGACGCTTTGGCCGCGCTCAAGGCGAAAGTCGCCGCCGAGAAACCGAAGCACGCAACCCGGCAATCCTCGGGCGCGGCGCTTGAAGCCGTGGTGCCTGCTTTGCCGGAACTGATCGGCGGCAGCGCCGACTTGACCCCCTCGAACAATACCAAAGTCAAGGGCACGGCCGATATCGAACCCGGAAAATATGACGGGCGGTATATCCGTTATGGCGTGCGCGAACATGGCATGGCGGCTGCCATGGGCGGTTTGGCCCTTCATGGCGGTGTCGTTCCTTACGGCGGCACATTCATGCAGTTCGCCGATTATGCGCGGCCTTCGATCCGCCTTGCTGCGCTGATGGGCATTCGCGTCGTCTATATCATGACGCATGACAGCATCGGGCTTGGCGAAGACGGGCCGACGCATCAGCCGGTCGAGCATCTGGCCGCCCTGCGTGCGATCCCGAATTTGCTGGTATTCCGCCCATGCGACGGGGTTGAGGTGGCGGAATGCTGGCAGGTTGCGTTGCAAAACAGAAACAGGCCGAGCCTGCTTGCGCTGTCGCGGCAGGGCCTGCCGACCTTGCGGTCGCGCGACGGAAAAGTATGCCCGGAAAACCTGTCGGCTTGCGGCGCCTATATACTGGCAGGCATGGATGAAGCGCGCGACGTGACGCTGCTCGCGACCGGCTCGGAAGTGTCGATCGCGATGGAAGCGCGCGCTGCCTTGGCCGAACAGGGCGTCAAGGCTGCCGTCATATCGATGCCGTGCTGGGAATTGTTCGAAGAGCAATCGGACGAATGCCGCGCGCAGGTTCTGGGCACGGCGCCGCGCGTCGCGGTCGAAGCGGGCATCCGTCAGGGCTGGGAGCGTTACATCGGCGAAAAGGGCGCATTTGTCGGCATGTCCAGCTTCGGTGCGTCTGCACCCGCGCCGAAACTGTACGAGCATTTCGGCATCACGGCGGCGCATGTCGCCGCCGAGGCGAAGAAGCTTATCGGCAAATAATCATTCCGCGATCCATGAAATAGTCGTGCCTGCATGCGCGGTGCGCATCGCTGTATGTAGCGCGGGAAACAGGGCGGCGAGTTCTTCGTCGAGCTTCCACGGCGGGTTGATGAGGATGAGGCCGCTGCCGTTCAGGCGGTCGGCGCGCGTTTCCTGTTCGTAGATAAATTCGGCGCATAAAATTTTGCCGATGCCCGTTGCCGCCAGCGCTTCGTGGAATTGCCAGATCGCGGGGCGGTTCTTGACGGGATACCAGACCATATAGATGCCGGTCGGCCAGCGTTTATGCGCGGCGGCGATATGTTGCGCGAGCGTGGGAAATTCGTCTTCGCGCTCAAAAGGCGGGTCGATCAGCACAAGCCCGCGTTTTTCCGGCGGCGGCAGAAAAGCTCTAAGCGCATCATAGCCGTCGCGCTTGTGGATTTGCAGGCGCGGATCGGCGGGCGATTGCAGACGCAGGGTTTCCGCATCCTCGGGATGAAGTTCACACGCGACAATCCTGTCCTGCGCACGCAGCATGTGAAAGGCGAACAGAGGCGAGCCGGGATAGATGCGGAAATTTTCCGCGCCTTCACCGCTCCAGCGCGGGTTCATCTTATGCAAAACGGCGTAATAATCCGCCAAGGCGGGCAGGCGTGGTGCGGCGAGCAAGGCCTTGATACCCTCGGCGGCCTCGCCGGTTTTAAGCGCGCGTGGATCGTCGAGATCGTAAAAACCAAGGCCTGCATGGGTGTCGATGACGGCAAAAGCTTTATCCTTGCTGCGCAGATGGCGCAGCACAAGCGTCAGCACGGCGTGCTTGGCGACGTCGCACCGGTTCCCGGCATGGAAAATATGGCGATAATTCATGACGCCTGTATAACCATATTTATGTACTTGCGCCAAAAAGCTTTTTGGCTTTGATTCTAGGGGAAAGAATCACACGGGGATTTCCATTATGCCGTCCTTTTCCCGCGCTTTGCTCGTCTCCGCCTCCATTTTGTGCCTTGCGCTGGCGCCGGGGGCCGCATCGGCTGCCGCACCGACGGTCGCCTGCGCGCCCGTCAAACACCATGTCAAAAAGCACCGCCGCACCCGCCATACCGTCCGGCGCAGCGCCGTCGTGCGCATCGTGCAGAAGGAACTCGCCGATCTCGGTTACTATACAGGCCGCATCGACGGCATCATGGGGCCGCAGACGCGCCGGGCGATCAAGGAATTCCAGAGCCATCAGGGGCTTAAGGCCGACGGCATCGCCGGGCCGAAGACGCGCGCCGCGCTCAAGCGCGCCTTGCAGCATCTGGGTGGGGAAGGGCAACAGAGCGGTGCCGTATCGCCGCTGCCGCCGCTTGTCGTGATTCAGGCTCCCCCGCCGTCGAACGGGCAGCCCGTCAATCCGACCTATGCCTCGCCGCTTGGCGAAGGAAAGAAGCTTCTCGACGACCGTTTCGGCCGTGTCGAAGCGACCGAAAGCGGTTCGGGAGCCAACAAGATCTATACGGTCACACTCGACGGCCAGAAGATACTGACCTCGGACAGCCAGCCTTCCGTGATCGGCATTTCGCCGGTCTATAATCTGGGCGACGAAGACGCCATCGTCTTCACGACCTACAATCCCAACGATACCGGTTGCATGTATCTGAACGACGTTCTGGTCATGAGCGGCACGGGCAGCAAAATCCTGCCGATCAACAATTGCACGCGCGACTATACCGGGCGCGTCGAACAGGGGTCGCTGTTCCTGGCGTTTCCCGAACGCGACGATGCGCGCGTCGTCGGCGCTACGTATCGGCTTGAAGGATTCAGCCTGCGGAAGCTTTGATTTTTCTGTTTCCTGTCGTCCTTTCCACAGCAAAATAAAAAAGTAGCGCGCGCTACCGGCGGCCCGTCTGCCGGACGGGCGACCGTACACGGTCTGCGGCGGAAAGCCTCCTTTCGATACCCTCTCTTCCCGGGATGGGGGGAAGGGGCTTCCGGCCCGCGCATTCGCTGCCATGCGAATGTGGGAAAATTCATACAACAATAATGTGAAAAATACAAGATGTTTTTGGAGGAAATCCTTAATTTACGGAAAGCGGGCAAACGAACCGGATTCTGGATTTGCGCCCAAAGGCGAGCCCCAAAGTGATTTTACTTTGCAATCTGCTTTTTCGGCCAGGCGTTGACGGTCGCCATGATAAGGGCTGCCCAATAGGGCAGCGTTTGCACTGATAGCATTCCGGCCCATAAAACCGCATTGCGGTTCTGGGGCGTGAATTTCCATAAGACTACGGCGGCGCTGGCGATAAGCGCGAGCAGTAGAACGAATTCCTGCCGCGCCATCAAAACCGCCTGCAAAGCCGCCGGTTTGTCGGCGCATTTGGGCGTGCGGAAAAACGGCTTGCCCGACGTGAACATGCCCTGCCACATGGCGCGCGCGACCGTGTGGCTCAGCGCCATGCCTGCAATTGCCGCGCTGATGCGGTCGGCGATGCCGCATTTGACGCGCGCGCGGTAAAGCCAGAACCCGGCCACGATCTTGAACACGAAGACGCTTAAGGTGGGCACGAGGAAAATCGCGGGCGGAAATTCGACCCAGTGCATCATAAGAAGCGAAGACCATAAAACCGCCGCGACGACGAAAACCACATGTGCCGCGTCGGCGAACCAGGGCAGCCAGCCGGAAATGAAATGGTATCTTTGTCCGCGCGTGAGCCGGTCGCCTTCGGCCATTTCGCGCCAATGGCGTTTGAGGATTTGCGCAGCGCCGTAGGCCCAACGAAAACGCTGCGTTTTGTAGGCGCTGAAATTATCCGGCATCAACCCGCGGCCGAGCGAGGCGTTCATATAAACGGCCTCATAGCCGTATTCGAACAGGCGCAGCCCCAGTTCGGCATCCTCGCAAATGCACCATTCGGCCCAGCCCCCGGTCTTTTGCAGCGCGGATTTCCGGATCAGCGTCATGGTTCCGTGCTGGATGATCGCATTGCGTTCGTTGCGCTGAACCATGCCGATATGGAAAAAGCCCGCATATTCCCAATAACACATGCGTTTGAACGCGTTTTCGTTTTCGTCGCGGTAATCCTGCGGCGCCTGCACGAAGGCGACCTCGGATTTGTCGAAATAGGGGATCGTCGCGCGCAGCCATTCGGGCGACACGGTGTAATCGCTGTCGATGACGCCGATAATCTTCGCGTCGGGTGCGGTTTGCGAAAGCGCGAAATTGAGCGCGCCCGCTTTGAAGCCAGGCCATGTCGGCAGATGGAAGAAACGGAATTTTGGCCCGAGTTTGGCGCAATATTCCTTGATCGGCTTCCAGACAGCCTCGTCCTTCGTATTGTTATCGACGACAAGGACTTCGTAATTCGGATAATCGAGCGCGGCCAGCGCGTCCAAGGTCTGCATGACCATGTGCGGCGGCTCGTTATAGCAAGGCACATGGATCGAGACTTTGGGCGCGTCCGCGCCGGGTATCCAGTCTTTATGCGGTTCGAAATGGCGGCGGCGTTCGCGCGACCACAGGACTTCGGTCAGGTCGTAGCCGTCGATCAGAAGCAGTGCGAGCAAGACGCCCTGCGCGCCGAGCAGCAATGACCAGGTGACGATTTCGCCGTTGATGAGCCGTTCTGCGATCGCAGCCATGATCGCCCAGACGAAAATGCTGGCCGAGGCTTGTATGAGCAGGGCATAGAAAAGCTGGCCGCGAAAGCGCAAGTGGCGGCGGCGGCGCACGAACCACTGGATCGGCAGGAAGGCGAGCAGCGAGGCGAGCGCGCAGCCTTCGAGCCAGCGCGCGGATTCGGTGATCGAACCGCTCATCGAGAATTTCGGCTTGCGGCTCGCGTCCCATAATCCCCAATGCGCGCCGACCGTGCCTTCGATGCTGCGTTTCCAAGGCTGGTCGAAAGCTTCGACCAGCGAATAGTCGAGCCGGTCTTCGCTGGCGAGGTTCAGGAAGTCGCGCGTGAATCTGGCCTCGTTGATGACCGACGGCTCCGCCCCCTTGTCCCATTGGCCTTCGGACGGCCAGCCGGTTTCGCCGATGAAGATGTGTTTGTGCGGGAACGCGGTCGCGAGCTGGTTATAGCGGTACATGACGTAGCCGAGCGCGCCTTTTTCCGGGATGCCTTCCCAATAGGGCAGGATATGCACGGTGATGAAATCGACCGCGTCGGCGAGCTGCGGGTATTTGAGCCAGATATGCCAAGGCTCCGCCGTCGAGACGGGAATGGAAAGCTGCCGCTTGGCCGTTTCGATATAGCCGAGCATCTGGTCGATGGTCACGTCGGTGCGCAGCAGCGCTTCGTTGCCGACGATCAGGCGCGTGACGTTTTTGTTCGCGCGCGCGACATCGACGGCGTGCGCGATTTCTTCCTTGTTTCTGGCGTCGTCTGGGGAAATCCATGCGCCGAGGATGACGTTGATGCCGTGCTTGGCGGCGATGGGCACGATGCGGTCAAGGCCGTCGCTGACGCCGTAGGTGCGGATCGCGTTGACGTGCCCGGCCAGCACGGTCATGTCGCGGTCGATTTGCGCATCGGTCAAATGATTGCTTTTGTCTCCCGCCTGCCAGCCGCTGTAAGACAGGCTGTTGATATCGCCGCCCCAGGCGCGTTCGGCGACGCTCTGATTGACAAGCGCCCAGATCGCGAAATTCGCGAGCAAAACGAAGGCGATGATCGAGGCGGCGCGGTGGAGCATGGGGCAAGCTGCGGATGACGAAGTTCCGCGAAACTATACCGGAAACGTGGTTTTTTCGAGGAAAAACCGCCGTGTGCGGCGAGTATCCGCCTTACGACGGTCCCATCTGCTTCGACTTCTGGTCGAGCGAGTTGACGAGCGCGGCGATGCCTTCGCGGCGCGCGATCGACGAAAATTCGGCGCGGCGGGTGGCGAGTTCGCTGATCGTGCCGTCCATGAAGACGTCGACGATGCGGTATTGGCCCTTGTCGTCGGGTTTGAGCAGATAGTCGAGCGAAACCGGGTCGCCGTCCTTGGGTTTCAGCACGGTGTCGACCATCATCCCGCCCGACGGCGACGCCTTTTCGCCCTTGACGGTAAAGGTCTCGCCGTCGTCCTGCGCGAAGCGGCTGGCATAGGTGGCGATGCTGAAATCGGAAAAGGCGGCGACGAGCGCGGCCTTCTCCTGCAGCGAGGCGCTGTCCCAGCTCGCGCCGACCGACATTTTCGTCATCAGCGGCAGGTCGAATGCGGCGCGGATCGCAGGTTCGAGCTTTTTATAGCGTCCGGCGAAGCCGAGTTTTGCGCCCTGCTTAAGCGTTGAGGTCAGTTGAGCATAGAAGCCGCGCACGACGGCGGACGCGCTTTGTGCTGTTGCGGGGGCGGGTGCAGTTGCCGAAGCCGGGGGCATTGCCGTCGCGGCGTTGGCCGAAGCGGCACCGAACAGGGCGAGCGCAGCCATGGCGAGGAAAGCGTTGCGAAGCGCGAGGTTGATTTTCATGGGGGATCCTTTA
>JAGWKW010000071.1 GCA_028865155.1 Alphaproteobacteria bacterium | reverse complement strand
GGGCACGGGGTCGGCGCTTATCTCGGCGTGCATGAAGGGCCGCAGGCTATTTCCAAGCGCAGCAAGGTTCCGTTGCGCCCCGGCATGGTTCTGTCGAACGAACCGGGTTTTTACAAGGCCGGGCATTACGGCATTCGCATCGAGAATTTGCAGGCGGTGGTCGAAATTCTCGGCCTGACCGAAAGCGCGCGCAAATTTTTCGGCTTCGAGCCGTTGACGCTCGCGCCCATCGACCGGAAGCTGATCGACGCGTCGATGCTGACGAAGGTTGAGGCCGCGTGGTTGAACGCTTATCACGCGCGGGTGTTGTCGGTGCTGCGCCCGATGCTGGACGAGCCGGATGCGATATGGCTCGAAGCCGCGACGATGCCGGTCGAGAAATGAGCGTAGTGTTTCACAGCACGCGCGGGCTTGCGCCGGAAACGGATATTCGCGGCGTGGCCTTGGCGGGGCTCGCGCCCGATGGCGGGTTGTATTTGCCGAAAACATGGCCGCGTTTTTCGCCCGACGGTATTGCCGCGATGCGCGGCGCGCCTTATCAGGACATTGCGTTTCATGTGTTGCGCCCGTTTTTCGACGGCGCGATTGCGGACGATGATTTGGAACATATCGTTGAAAAGACCTATGCCGCTTTCGATGTGCCGGAAGTAACGCCGCTGCGCGCGCTGGGCGGCGAATTGCACATCCTCGAGCTGTTCCATGGACCGACTTTGGCGTTCAAGGATGTCGCGCTGCAATTCCTTGGCCATATGTTCGATCATTTTCTGCGCGCGTCGGGCAAGCAGATAACGATTATCGGCGCGACGTCGGGCGATACCGGATCGGCTGCGATTGCGGCGCTGGCCGGGCGCGCGAATATCGATCTGTTCATTCTGTACCCCGACAAGGGGCCGAGCGAGATTCAGCGCAAGCAGATGACCTGCGTCGAAGCCGGCAATGTTCATGCGATTGCGGTGCAGGGGAGTTTCGACGATTGCCAGGCCATCGTGAAGGCGATGTTTGCCGATGCCGCGCTGCGCGACGAACTTTCGCTGACGACGGTCAATTCGATCAACCTGCTGCGTATTCTTGCGCAAATCGTCTATTATTTCGTCGCGGCGTCGCATTTCGATGCGCCGCCGAGCTTCGTTGTGCCGACCGGGAATTTCGGCGATATATATGCAGGGTATGCCGCCGCGCAATGCGGCTTGCCGGTTGCGAAACTTGCCGTGGCGAGCAACAGCAACGACATTCTGACGCGGTTTTTCGCGACCGGACGGATGGAGGCTGGGGCAGTACAAGGCACGCTGAGCCCAAGCATGGACATTCAGGTCAGCAGCAATTTCGAACGGTTACTGTTCGATTTGTGCGGGCGCGATGCGGCGTTGGTGCGTGCGCTGATGGGCGAGATGAAGGGTAAGGGCAGCTTCGCCGTTTCCGCGCCGCAGTTTGCGCAGGCGCAGAAAATATTCGCGGCGGCTTGCGCCGACGATGAGGAAACGCTCGCGACGATTGCGGATGTGTATGGGAAATGTGATTATATGATCGACCCGCATACGGCGGTCGGGGTCAAGGTTGCACGCGATCTGGCTGCGACGTTGACGCAGCCCGTGATTTGCCTTGCCACCGCGCATCCGGCGAAATTTCCCGACACCGTGCGCAAGGCGACGGGGCGGACGCCGGTTCTGCCGGAAAACACGGCTGCGCTGATCGGCAAGCCGGAACGCACGGTTTTGCTGCCTGCGGACAGGCGGGCGATAACGGATTTCGTCAGGAAGAATGGAGCCGCATGAGTATTCAGGTCACGGAGTTGGAAAACGGATTGCGCGTCGCGACCGACATGATGGCGGATGCCGAAAGCGTCGCCGTCGGCGCGTGGGTCGGCGTCGGTACGCGGCACGAGCCGTGGAATGCGAATGGGGTCGCGCATCTGGTCGAGCATATGATGTTCAAGGGCACGAAGACGCGTTCGGCCTATGTGTTGTCGGCCGCGATTGAAAATGCGGGCGGGTCGATGAACGCGCATACCTCGCGCGAGCAGACGGCCTATTATGCGCGGGTTTTGCCCGAAGAGGCCGAGAATGCGGTCGATGTGATTGCCGATATGTTGCGGCATTCGCGCTTCGACGCCAAGGAACTGGCGCGCGAAAAGCAGGTCGTTATTCAGGAGATCGGGCGCGATTTGGACACGCCCGAAGACCATGCGTTCGATTTGATGTATGCGCTGGCGATGCCGAAACAGAAAATAGGCCGCCCGATTTTGGGCACGGCGGATGTCATCGCGAAATTGCCGCGCGCGGCGTTGACCAATTATGTCGCGCGCCATTACGCGGCGGCGAATATGGTGTTGGTCGCGGCGGGTAAAATCGCGCATGAGGATTTCGTCGCGATGGTCAAAAAGCGTTTCGGGTCGCTGCCGCGCGGGCGCGCGCCGAAGCAGGAGAAAGCGCGCGTCAAAGGCGGCGCGAAGCTCGTCGACAAAGAAATCGAGCAGGTGCATTTGATCCTCGGCTTCGCGGGGCCGGGCTATCATGCCGGGCATTATTATGCGACGCAGCTTCTGGCCGTGCTGTTGGGCGGCAGCGCGTCGTCGCGGCTGTTTCAAAAGGTGCGGGAGAAGCGCGGGCTGGTTTATACCGTCAGCGCGTCGCATGGCGGGTTCGGCGACGCGGGCATTTTTCAGATTTATGCCGGAACCGACCCGAAGCGGCTGCGCGAGCTTGTGCCGGTCATGTGCGCCGAACTGCGCGACGTCGTGCAGAAAGTTACGCGCGGCGAGCTGGAACGCGCCAAGGCGCAGATCCGCGCCGAGTTGCTGATGGGGCAGGAAAGCGTGATGCGTCGGGCGGAAAGGCTGGGGCATCAGATTCTGGCTTTTGGGAAGCCTGTGCCGTCCGAACGGGTTTTAAAAAAGCTGGCTGCCGTGACACAGGAGGATGTGCGCGCGGTTGCGGGAAAGATTTTCGGCGGCGCGCCGATTTTGACGGCGTTGGGTCCGCTTGGCGAGTTGGAGGATTACAGGAAAATCGCCGCGCGGCTGGCGGGATAGAGGTGGCCTGTAGACATGGGAACATCCGCGACCTTTGACCCCACCCCTAACCCCTCCCGCAAGGGGGGGGAATACCATTGCGTTCGCGGCAAGAGAGTTTGTGAGATTGCATGTCGTTTATCGCTTCCATGTTCCGGATGCCGCCGCGCAGGCCAAGGCCGCCGATCGATACGGTGCTGGACGGGCCGCGCCTGTTATTGCGCGCGGGCGATGCGGCGGAGTGGCGCGCGTGGCGGACGATGCGCGAGGTGAGCCGCGAGTATCTTGTGCCGTGGGAGCCGCAATGGCCGGCGGATGCTTTATCATACGGCTATTATTGTTCGCTGCTGCGGCGGCAATGGCGCGAATGGCGGGCGGGGCGCGGTTTTGCGTTTACGATTTTCGTCAAAGGGAATGCGCCGAAGCCGGTTTTGGCGGGCGGCATCACGCTCGGCGACATCGTTTACGCCGCCGCGCAGAAAGGGACGATCGGCTATTGGCTCGGCAAGCCCTATACGGGGCAGGGCTATATGACGGAAGCCGTAGGGATGGTGTGCGATTTTGCGTTCGATATTTTGAGGCTGCAACGCGTCGAGGCGAGCTGCATGCCAAGCAACGAAGCCAGCAAGACAGTGTTGCGCCGCGCCGGGTTCGAGGAGGAAGGTTTCGCCAAAGCCTATTTACAAATCAACGGCCAGCGCGAAGACCATATTTTATGGGGGAGGATGAAACCCGGTTAGAACCCGTCCATGATCTCCCGTCTGTCGGGCTGCAAATCGCGCTTTTTCGGATTTTTTCTGCTCACGTATGTTGAATACGCTGCGCGAAAAAATCCGAAAAATCCCGATTTTCGCCTCGACATCCGGAGATCATGAACAGGTTCTACGCGTTTCCTTGCCAAACTTTGCGGGTTTGCTAGCCTCGCTTTATGCCTGAATTCGATTCCTTATCCCGCCTTGCTTCCATCGCCGCACTTTACCGCGCCGACGAAGAAGCATGCCTTAAACGGTTGATTCCTGACGCGCAGCTCGATCCCGATGCTCGCCGTCGTGTGTCCGACCGTGCTGCGGGATGGGTCGAAGAAATTCGCCGCACGCACAAGCCATCCACGAGCGTGACCGATCTGCTTGCGCGCTTCGGCCTGACCTCGCAGGAAGGGCTTGCGCTCATGTGCCTGGCCGAGGCATTGCTGCGCATTCCCGACCGCGCCACGGCAGATGCGCTGATCCGCGACAAGCTCGGAAGCAAAGAAGATAGGGCGCATTGGGACAAAGCCTTCGCGTCCGGCGCGCCATGGTCGGTCAATATGACGGGATGGGCGCTCGCGCTGACCGGGAAGATCATCCGGCTCGACAATGCGGGGTCGCCCGGTGCGGCGGTCGGGCGGCTGGTTTCGCGGCTCGGCCAACCTGTGATCCGCGAGGCGATCAAATCCGCGATGCAATGGATGGCCGACCAGTTCGTGATGGGCCAGACCATCGAGAACGCGCTCGAACGTGCAACGGCGCCGATGCGCGAAGGCGTGCGCTTTTCCTTCGATATGCTGGGCGAAGGGGCGCGGACGGCGGCGGATGCGGTGCGCTATCTGGCCGATTACGAATATGCCATTGATGCGATAGGCGCGCATCAGGCCAAGCATAATTTCGCCCGGCCTTCGGGGATTTCGGTCAAATTGTCGGCCCTGCATCCGCGTTACGAAATCGTCCAACGCGACCGCGTGCTGCGCGAGCTTGTGCCGACGCTGACGGCTTTGTGCGAACGCGCGGCGCGTCAGAATATGACCCTGACCATCGATGCCGAGGAAGGCGAACGGCTACATCTGTCGTTGGAAGTCGCGGCTGCCCTGATGGAAAACCTTGGCGCAAAGGCATGGGAAGGGCTTGGCTTCGCGGTTCAGGCCTATGACAAACGCGCGCCGGAGGTCATCGACTATTTCGCCGCTTTGGCCGAAGCCCATGACCGCCGCATTCACGTGCGCCTCGTCAAAGGCGCCTATTGGGACACCGAAATCAAGCGCGCGCAGGAACGCGGCCTTGCCGATTTTTCGGTCTATACACGCAAAAGCAATTCCGACATTTCCTATGTGGCCTGCGCGCGGCGTCTGCTGGCGCATCGCGACCGCATCAACCCGGTTTTCGGCACGCATAACGCGCTGACCGTCGCGCATATCGCCGAACTTGCGGGCGGAACGGACGGGATCGAATTCCAGCGCCTGCATGGCATGGGCGAAGATTTGCACGCGCTGATGCGCCGCGAGAATTTCGACACTTGCATCTACGCTCCCGTCGGGGCGCATGATGTTTTGCTCGGCTATCTCGTGCGGCGCATTCTCGAAAACGGGGCGAACAGTTCCTTCGTTCATCGTCTGCTCGATGCCGATGTACCGGTATCCTCGCTTGTCGCCGACCCGGTGCAGGAAAGCTTGATGCACACGCATTTGCGTCATCCCGCCGTGACGCTGCCGGCGAATTTATACAAGCCGGAGCGTCGCAATTCCGAAGGCGTCGATCTGACCGATCCTTTCATGACGGAACCGCTGCTGGCCGAAATCGCCCGCTATGGCCATCCTTCCGTTTCGCAGGAGGCATTGGATACGGACACGTTGTTCCGGATCGCGGGCAAGGCATTCGAAACATGGTCGAAAACGCCGGTCGAAACGCGTGCCGGATGCCTTGAAAAGCTTGCCGATGCGCTTGAAAAAAACCGCGCCGCGCTGATGGCCCTGATGATCCGCGAAGGCGGAAAATGCATTCCCGACGCGCTTGGCGAAGTGCGGGAAGCGGTCGATTTCTGCCGTTACTATGCGCAGCGCGCCCGCGCCGATTTCGCGCCGTTGCCGTTGTCGGGCCCGACGGGGGAACGCAACTACCTTCATCTCGCGGGGCGCGGCGTGTTCGTATGCGTCAGCCCGTGGAATTTTCCGCTGGCCATTTATCTGGGCCAGATCGCGGCGGCGCTTGTCTGCGGCAACGCCGTCATCGCCAAGCCCGCGCCGCAAACGCCGGAAATCGCGCTGCTGGCGACCGATCTCGCCTGGCAATCCGGCATTCCGCGCTCGGTGTTGCAGGTCGTGCCGGGCGGCGCGGATATCGGCGCAAAACTTGTCGCGCATAAAGATGTAGCCGGTGTAGCTTTTACGGGTTCCTGCGCCACGGCGCGCGCGATCAACCGCGCGCTTGCGGCCAAGGACGGACCCATCGTGCCGCTGATCGCCGAAACCGGCGGTCAGAACGCGCTTATCGTCGATACATCCGCGCTGCCGGAACAGGTCGTGGACGATGTCGTGATGAGCGCGTTTCGCTCGACCGGGCAGCGTTGCTCGGCCTTGCGGATTTTGTGCCTGCCCGAACAGACGGCCGACAAAACCATCGAAATGCTCAAAGGCGCGGTGCGCGAGCTGACCGTCGGCAATCCCGCCTTCCTTGCCACCGATGTCGGGCCGGTCATCGATATGGCGGCGAAGGAGCGGCTGGAAAAACA
>JAGWKW010000070.1 GCA_028865155.1 Alphaproteobacteria bacterium | reverse complement strand
GATCATGATCCCGTCCGCGCCCGACTGTTCCAGCGCCTTGTCGGCATCGTCGAGCGAACATATATCCCCGTTCGCAATGACAGGAATGCCGACCGCATCCTTGACCGAGTGGATAAAGCCCCAATCCGCCTGCCCTTCATAGAACTGGCAGCGCGTGCGTCCATGAACGGTGACCATTTTGATTCCGCATTCTTCGGCAATTTTGGCAAGCCGCGGCGCATTGGGATTTTGATGGTTCCAGCCCATCCGCATTTTAAGCGTGACCGGAATTTTGACGGCTTTGACCGTGGCCTCCAGAATCCGCGCCGCCAGAATTTCATCGCGCATCAGCGACGACCCGGCATGGCCGTTGACGACCTTCTTGACCGGGCAGCCGAAATTGATGTCGATGATATTTGCGCCGCGGTCTTCGTTCAGCTTGGCGGCCTCGCCCATCACCTCCGGCTCGCAGCCCGCGATTTGCACCGCCATGATGCCTTCATCCGGCGCGCGCTGCGACATCTGCATCGTCTTGCGGCATTCGCGGATCATCGCCTGCGACGCGATCATCTCCGACACGACCAGCCCCGCGCCGAATTTTTTGACCAGGCGGCGGAACGGCATATCGGTCACGCCCGACATCGGCGCGAGTATGACGGGATCCTCAAGCGTCACGGGGCCGATCCGGATCGGCTTCAGGCGCGGCTGAGTCTGCGGCTTTCCATGCATGCACGCCGTATAACACCTGCCTAAAAATTAGGCAATATCAGGCGCGCGCCCCATTAACCATAACCGGCGCGCATTAGTTTCGTCATCCGCGGCTATAATCACCGCATTTCGAAAAGAAACGAGTTTAAATGGACGAACACGATTTCGACGCAAAAGCTTTAAGGGATGAGGCATGGCATTTCCTCGCCGGCGGACGCGGCACGCACAGCGACCGGCGTCAGCCCGGCTGTGCTTTCACGACAGGCGATGCGGTTTCGTCCTTCCGAATCGAAATCCGCGACCGCGACGGCGCGCTTCGCATGCTCGACATTCCCTACGACCATTGCGCTTTCTACCATGCCGCCCGCAACGGCGATATTTATGTGGCTGTCGCGCACCAGTTCCTGCGCCTCAGGGGCGGAATCGCCGGCATCCATCTTCTCGAACAAGGCATGAGCGAAGATATTCTGTGCCGCATGGCGAACGAACGGCCAGACGTCGTGGCCGAAACGAAGAATGGCCGAACCTTGCGCCATTGCGTCCATCGCTGCGCGCTTCCCGATGCCGCGCCGGAGCTTCGGCAACCGAAGCAAAATACGCAACCGCCCTGCCCGCGTCGTTAACGAAAAACTCCTTGCATTCTTCCCACGAATAATGTATGAAATATCCCATATCCGCATGGCTTGCGGATATGCGTACGGGCTGCCGCTTCCCCCCATCCCGGGAAGAGAGGGCATCGAAAGCAGGCTTCCCGTCGCTGGTCGCATGTGGCCGCCCTTACCGGGCAGCCAGGAGCGCGCGCTTCTTTTTTCTTGGCTTTTGAAGGATACGGAGGATAAAAACGATTTAGAAAATCAAATCAAAGCAATAACAAACGGTTTCTTTCCTCCATGCCAACCTGCATAGCCCTCATCGTCGCGGCAGGCAACGGTTCGCGCTTCGGCGGATCGCTGCCCAAGCAATATCTCGACCTTGGCGGCGAATCCATCCTGCGCCGCAGCGTCCTCGCCTTTCTCGACCATCCGCATATTGACGCGGTTCAGGTCGTCATCAATCCCGAACACCGCGACATGTATGACAGGGCCGTGGGCGATCTCGATCTGCCCGAACCCATAGAGGGCGGCGACACGCGGCAGCAAAGCGTGCTGAACGGTCTCGAAACGCTGGCGGCCAGCGGCGGCAAGCCGGATTTCGTCATGATTCACGACGCAGCGCGCCCGCTGATCGACGCCGCGACCATCACCGACGTGCGCCGCGCGCTCGACGCCGCCACGGGTGCGATTGCGGCCAAGCCCTTGGTCGATACGCTCAAGCGCGCCAACGGCGCGGCCATCACGGCGACCATCGACCGCGCCAATTTGTGGCAGGCGCATACGCCGCAGGCTTTCCATTTCAACGAGATTCTCGTCGCGCACCGCGCGGCGGCGGGCGCGCAACTGACCGATGATGCCGCCGTGGCGGAAAAATCTGGCATGACTGTTTCCATCGTTCCTTCCAACCCGGACAATATGAAAATCACCAATCCCGACGACCTCGACCGCGCCGCGCGCCTGCTCGGCCATAATTACGGCGATATCCGCACTGGCATGGGCTATGACGTGCATCGCCTGATCCCCGGCGACGCGATCACGATCTGCGGCGTCAGCGTTCCCCATAGTTTCACTGCCGAAGGCCATTCCGATGCCGATGTCGGGCTGCACGCGCTGGTCGATGCGATTCTGGGCGCGATGGGCGCAGGCGATATCGGCATGCATTTCCCGCCTTCCGACCCGCAATGGAAAGGCAAGGACAGCGCGCATTTCGTCCGCCATGCGGTCGGCATGGTCAATGAACGCGGCGGCATCATCGCCCATGCCGACGTTACGATCATATGCGAAGCGCCGAAAATCGGCCCGCACCGCGAAGCCATGGTCGCGCGCATGGCCAAACTGCTTGAAATCGCCCCGTCGCGCGTCAGCGTCAAGGCCACGACGACCGAAAAACTGGGCTTCACCGGGCGCGGCGAAGGCATTGCCGCACAGGCAGTGGCGACCCTGCGCTTTCCGGGCTAGACTATAGGACGATTCGATTTTGCCTCGTTCTGGAGGTTCGATGTCCCAGCTTCGCCTGCCCTATTTCAAACTTTCCGCCGACGCTTTCGCCGGATTCCTTCAGGCCGCCGCCGCCCTCGACAAAGGCTCGACCGATGCCGCGCTGCGCGAGCTGCTTTATTTCCGCGTGTCGCAGATCAACGGCTGCGCCTATTGCCTTCATATGCACGCCAAGGGCATGCGCGAACATGGCGCGTCGCAGGATAAAATCGACACGGTCGCAGGCTGGCCGCTCAGCCCGCATTTCGACGATGCCGAACGGGCAGCGCTGGCTTATGCGGAATCCATCACTGCCGTCGCCGACACGCGCGTGCCGGAGGATGTCTATCTTCCGCTCAAAACCCATTTCACCGACGAACAGATTTCCGATTTGACGGTCGCCATTTCGCTTATCAACGCTTTCAACCGCATTGCCGTCGCCATGAAGCGATAAAACGGCGCAGAAAGGAGAATTCATGTTTTCTCCCGAAATCCACGATCTGGCCCGGTGCGTGCTGGCCGATTACGAAGCGCGCAAGCTTAAAATCGTCACGGCGGAATCCTGCACCGGCGGCCTGATCGCCGCCGCGCTGACCGACATTCCCGGCTCGTCGTCCGTGTTCGAACGCGGCTTCGTCGCCTACAGCAACGACGCCAAGGTCGAAGCGCTCGGCGTCATGCCGGAAATCCTTGGCATCTCCGGCGCGGTCAGCCCCGACGTGGCCGAGGAAATGGCGCAGGGTGCGCTCGATTTTTCTCAGGCCAATGTCTGTGTTTCGGTCACCGGCGTCGCCGGGCCGGACGGCGGCACGCCGCTCAAGCCGGTCGGGCTGGTCTATTTCGGGCTTGCCGTGCGCAAATCCCATACGCGGATGCATTACCGTTGCCAGTTCGAAGGCGACCGCTGCTCCATCCGCATGCAGGCTGTCGCCGAAGGCTTACGCCTTCTGCATTCGGCCATCGAAAAATAATGGAAGTTCCTGCAAGCATCGACGCATGGATCGATCTGTGCGCCGCCGCCGAAAAGCGCGGCGATTACGCCGAAGTCCTGCGCGCGGGCGACGCGCTGGCGCGCCTTGCCGGGCAAAGCCCCCAGCCGCATTTCATTCGCGGCCTCGCCCTGCAAAGGCTTGGGCGCATGGATGAATCCATCGACGCCTATCGCGCCGCGACGGCGCGCGACCCGAACTCTATCGACGCATGGACCAATCTCGGTTTTGCCTGTCAGGAACTAAACAGAATTAACGAAGCCGAGGATGCTTATCGCCGCGCGGCGGAATGCGGCGCACCGCCATGGAACCTCGCCGTTATCGAATTGCTCAAGGGCGATCTGCAAAACGGCTTCGCGCATTACGAAGCGCGCTTCTCGGCCAACGGCAAGCAACGTCCGGATTTCCCGCAGCCTTTGTGGCGCGGCGAAGATTTGAAAGGCAAAACCATCCTGATCACCGTCGATCAGGGGCATGGCGACACGCTGATGATGGCGCGGTTTTTTCCCGTTCTGCGCGAACGCGGCGCGCGCATCGTTTTGCAGGCACAGCCCGCGCTTGCGCCCTATCTCGAAAACTGGGACGGCGTCGATGCGGTTTTAAGCCCCGGCGATCCTCTGCCCGCCTTCGATTATCATGCCAATGAATTCGACCTGCCGCGTTATCTAGGCACGACACTCGAAACGCTTCCGGCGCAGATTCCTTATCTGCCTGTGCCGGAACCGGACAAGGCCACACGCCTGCCCGACACCGGAAACATGAAAGTCGCCCTGACATGGGCCGGCAATCCGAACCATGTCAACGACGCGCAACGTTCGCTGACGCTGGCGGATTTGAATCCTTTATTCGATGTTCAGGGCGTCGATTTCTATGCCCTAACGCGCGACAAGAAACCGGGCGACGAGGAATTACTGCACAAGCTTTCTATAACCGACCTCGCGCCGAAGCTGGGCGATTTCCTGACCACGGCGCGTTATCTCGCGCAATGCGATCTAGTCATAAGCTGCGACACGGCAACCGCGCATCTGGCTGGCGGCATGGGAAAGCCGCTTTGGGTCATGCTGCCATTCGCGCCCGCATGGTGCTGGCTTACGGAGCGCAAGGACAGCCCGTGGTACCCGACCGCGCGGCTTTTCAGGCAGCAAACGCGCGGCGACTGGCGCGGCGTTGCAGCGCATGTCGCCGAAGCCTTGCGAGAAAAATTATAGCGGGATCGCCTTCGGATTCGTCATCCGCATCCACCAGACGACGATAAGCCGCGTGATCATGAGCGCCGAGAAGATCGAGGTGATGATGCCTATGCTGAGCGTGACGGCAAAACCCTTGACCGGGCCGGAACCGAAAATGAACAGCAGGATGGACGCGATCAGGGTCGTCATATTGGCGTCGACGATGGCGGACAGAGCGTGTTTGTACCCCGCGTCGATCGAGGCGATGACCGAACGGCCGAGCCGCATTTCTTCGCGGATACGCTCGAACACAAGCACGTTGGCATCGAGCGCCGTGCCCATGGTCAAAACGATGCCCGCGATACCCGGCAAAGTCAGCGTCGCCTGCAAAATCGACAGCACCGCGAAGATCAGCGCGATATTGAAGAACAGCGCGATGTCGGCGAAGATTCCGAACAGCCCGTAAACGACGACAAAGAAAACGACCAGAAGGCCAAGCCCGACAAAGCTTGCCGTCGCGCCATCGCGGATCGAATCCGCGCCGAGACCCGGCCCAACCGTGCGTTCTTCGATGATCTTGATCGGCGCGGGCAAGGCGCCGGCGCGAAGCAAAAGCGCCAGATCCTGCGCCGACTGGGTCGTGAAATGGCCGGAAATCACGCCGCTGCCGCCCATGATCGCCTCACGGATAACGGGCGCGCTGATAACCTTGTTGTCGAGAACGATAGCAAACAGATGCCCGACATTCTCGCGCGTCGCCTCGCCGAAACGGCGCGCGCCGAGGCTGTCGAATTTGAAGCTGACGACCGGCTCGCCGTCCTGAAACGAAGGCTGCGCGTCGGTCAGCGTGTCGCCCGACACCATGATGCGGCGCTGCACGACATAGGCGCGGTGCGGGTCGGACGCATCGGGCAAAACTTCCTCGCCCGGCCCGGCCTGCCCGTTCGCCGTCGCGCTTTCGTCGACAAACTGGAACGTCAGCTTGGCGGTTTCGCCGAGCAGCTTCTTGATGCGTTCCGGATTGCCGACGCCGGGAAGCTCGACCAGAATGCGGTTGTCGCCCTGGCGCTGGATGGTCGGTTCGCGCGTGCCGGTTTCGTCGATGCGGCGGCGCACGATCTCGATCGACTGGTCCATCGCCGCGCGCTTGCGGTCGGCGACCTGCTGGTCGGTCATTTTGAGCGAGAAGGAACCGTTATCCACGGACACGTCGAGTGTATTGTCCATGTTGGCGATAGCGGACCGCGCCTTGTCGGCCTCGGACGGGTCGGTCAGCTTGAAATGCACCACGTCATTGGAAAGCCCCAACCCCGTATAGCCGATGCGCGCCGAACGCAGCGCGCCGCGCGCTTCGTCCACGACGCTTTGCATATGTTCGTCGATGACGCTCTGGGTCGCGACCTGAAGCAGGAGGTGCGAACCGCCGCGCAGATCGAGGCCGAGATTGACGGTCTGGTTCGGGAAGAAAGACGGCGTGTGCGCCTGCAGCCAGGCGACGTTCTTCTTGCCGATCAGGTTGGGCGCGGAATACAGCACGCCGATCGCGCAGACGACAAGAATCAGGATGACTTTCCAGCGTTCGAGATAGACCATGTTATTTCTTCTCGCCCGCGTCCGCTACCGGCTCGGTCTTGGCTTCGAGTCCTTGCACGTGGCTGCGTTCCATCTTG
>JAGWKW010000069.1 GCA_028865155.1 Alphaproteobacteria bacterium | reverse complement strand
TTTCTGAACAGGGCCAAGGGGTTAAATTGGGCGAGGCTTGACTCGGCACGCCATGGTTGGCATTCTGGCTTTACGAATCGCGTTCGAGAAGGAGAAGCGCCGATGACAAAATCCGACCTGATTTTGCGGCTTGCCGAAAAATATCCGCATCTGTTGCAGCGCGATATCGAGCGCATCGTCAATACCGTGTTCGACGAAATCTCCAACGCCCTTGCGCGCAACAGCCGTGTTGAGCTGCGCGGCTTCGGCGCGTTTTCGGTCAAGCAGCGCGAAGCGCGGCAGGGCCGCAATCCGCGCACCGGCGAAACGGTCCATGTCGCCGAGAAATTCGTTCCTTTCTTCAAGACCGGCAAACAGTTGCGCGACCGGCTGAACGGGATCGAAGGGACATTGGACTGACTTTTCGATCAATCCCTGTGATACGGGTGCCCGGCGATGATTTGTGTCGCGCGGTAGAGTTGTTCCAGTAACATGACGCGCACGAGCTTGTGCGGCCAGGTCAGGCGGCCGAAGCCAAGCGTGACATCGGCGCGGGCGCGGATTTCGTCCGTCACGCCGTCGGCGCCGCCGATCAGGAAAATTACGTCTTTGCCTTCGTTGCGCCAGCCCGCGATTTTGGCGGCCAGCGCGCGGCTTGTCATGTCCTTGCCGCGCTCGTCGAGCAGGATGACGGTCGCTTGCGGCGGGATGTTTTTTAGGAGGAGTTGCGCCTCGGCCTGTTGCGTTTGCGCAGGCGGCAGGGATTTGGGAGCGGCGAATTCCTTGACCGTCACCGACTTGCCGAGGCGTTTCTGGTATTCGGCGGCGAGTTCCGCTTCGGGGCCGGAGAGTTTGCCGATGGCGAGGGTGGTGGTTTTCATCGGGGCGTTGGGGGCGGGAGGGAGACCCCTCACCCGGAAAAACTAAGGGTTACATTTGCGCTGCAAACGTAACCCTAAGTTTTTCCGCCCTCTCCCGCAAGGGGAGAGGGAAATCTTTCTTGCGGCCAGTTTCGTTTCCCGTTTCCTGGTGACTTATTTCCGGCTCTTCGCCCAGATCGCGTCGAGGTCGTAATAGCTGCGGACTTCGGGGCGGAACAGGTGGACGATGACGTCGCCGGCATCGACCAGAACCCAGTTGGCTTCGCTTTTGCCTTCGACGCGGATGCTGCTCGCGCCGTTTTTCAGGAACGCGTCGCGCAGATGGTCGGCGATGGCTGCGATCTGGCGGCCTGCGCGGCCCGAGGCGATGATCATGTAATCCGCGACGCTGCTGCGCCCTGCGAGCGAGACGGTGACGATGTCTTCGGCCTGCCGTTCGTCGAGCGTTTTAAGCGCGGCGTCGCGCAGCTTTTCGGGAATGCCGGGCGGGGTTTTGGGGGCGGCGGGTTTTTGGACCTTGGGCGCCGCTTTTTTCGGCACCGGCTTCTTGGCGGCTGGTTTCTTCGCCGCGGGCTTTCTTACAACGGTTTTTTTCGGCGCAGCCTTCTTTGCCGCCGCTTTTTTGGCGGGCATTTTTTTGGTTGCAGCTTTTTTCGCGGCGGACTTTTTGGCAACCGCCTTTTTCACCGTTTTTTTCTTCGCGGGTTTTTTCTTTACGCTCGCCACGTGGGGTTTTCCTTCCTGATTCTCGTTGCCGACAGATAGCTTAGCTTATTGTCCAGAATAATCCATGCGGGCAAGGGGGCGTGGGCAAGGTTTTTTCCCTGTCCGGGCGGGTGCCAGCCTTGGGCGAAGCGGGTTGCGGCCTGGCCTACTCCGCGCCCTGCCGGATAGCCGGGGCGGCGGAACGCCGCCACGGGGACGAGGCGGAAAATATCTTGCCAGTCCTGCCAGCGCGGGATCTGGCGCAGATTGTCTGCCCCCATGAGCCAGACGAAGCGGGTTTTGGGAAAGCGGCGTTTGAGCGCGTGCAGCGTGTCGGCGGTATAGCGGGTGCCGAGTTCGGCCTCGATCGCGGTGGCGGTGATATGCGGGTGCGCGGCGACGCGTTCGGCTTGGCGCAGGCGAGCGGCAAGCGGGGCCATGCCTTGCGCGGGCTTGAGCGGGTTTTGCGGGCTGACGAGCCACCAGACTTGGTCCAGCCCCATATGTTTAAGCGCGTAAAGGCTCATGGCGCGGTGGCCGTCATGCGCCGGGTTGAACGAGCCGCCAAGCAGGCCGATTTTGAGCCCCGCGAAAGCCGCGCCGTTGCGAAGGTGCGGCGCGATCATGTCGGCCCTTTTCTGCGCGCGAGCGGGTGGTGGTCGGCGACGGTGCGCGACAGGCGCGTATCGGCGACATGGGTATAAATCTGCGTCGTCGCGATGTCGGCATGGCCGAGCATGCTTTGCACACTGCGCAGATCCGCCCCATGTTCGAGCAGATGCGTGGCGAAGGCGTGGCGCAGCACATGCGGGCTGAGCCGTTTGGGGTCGAGATGCGCGGCGAGCGCGAGCTGTTTCAAAATCTGGAAGAAACGCTGGCGCGTGAGCGCCGCGTCCTTGCCGCGTTGAGGTGAGGGGAACAGATAGGGCGATTTGCCGTCGCCAAGCAGGTTTTTGCGCGCGGGCAGCCATGCCGCGACGGCTTTGAGCGCGGGCTCGCCAAGCGGAACGGCGCGTTCCTTGCCGCCCTTGCCGCGCACGATGACGATGGCGCGTTCCGGCTGGATGGCCGAAAGCGGCAAGGCAACGAGTTCGGACACGCGCAGCCCCGCCGCATAGGCGAGTTCGAGCAGCGCGCGCAGCCGGATGCCTTCTTCGCCGGGCCAGTTTTGCGCGGCCGCGATGAGGGTAGCGATTTCTTTTTCGCTTAGGTATTTGGGCAAAGCGCGGCCCAGCTTCGGCGCGTCGATGGCGCGGGTCGGGTCTTCGGCGCGGATTTTTTCCGAACACAGAAAGCGGAAAAACTGGCGCAAGGCCGACAGGCGGCGGGCTTGCGTGCGCGCGGCCTGTTTTTTGAGCGAACGCAAATAGGCGCGCAGGTCTTCTTCGTTGGCGGCGGCGAGGCCGGTTTTTTTGCGGGCGAGGAATGAATACGCGTCGCCGAGATCGCGGGCATAGGCGGCGCGCGTATTGGCCGAGGCGTTGCGTTCGGCCAGCATCATGTCGAGAAAAGCCTCGATCCGCGCGGAAGAATCGTTTTGCGGCGGGGCGGCGCGGCGCGGCATCAGGAGCGGTGCGTCAGCAGCGCGAATTCGTCGCGCGCGAAGGAAGACGCTTCGGTTGCGAGGCCGACGCGGCGCAATGCGCGTGCGATTTCGACGGCGGCGGGAAGCGAAACGGCGTTCGGTCCGGCCAGGGCCGCGCCCAGGAAAACCGTTTCGGCGCGGCGGTTTGCGGCGGACGCGTCGCGCAGCCGTTCGAGCAGGGCCGGGGGCAGGTTCGAGTGCAGCGCGTTTTGCGGCGCGGAGAGAAGCCTGGCCCATGCGGCGGCGGGCACCGGCAATCCCGCCGCGTCGAACAGAAGGGCTGCGGTCTGCGCGTCGTTGCGCGCGTGCTGTTGGTCGCGCGCGTGAAGTTCGGCGTCGAGCCATGTATCGAAACCGGATGCGTAGGCCTGCGGCGATATCATGCCCGCCAGCGCGAATTGCGGCCACAGGTTGCGCGCTTCCCCGGTCGAGAAATCGGCTGGCGCGAAGGCAAGCCATGCTTTGGCTTCGGCAACCTTGCCGCCGAGCATATAGATTTGCGCCACTTGGAGCGCGTCGGCGTTAAGTGTCTTGTCGGGTTTGACGCTGCCGGCCATGTCGGCGAGCAGCTTGCCCGCGACATTTTGCAGGGCGACCGGCGCGGTATTCAGGAATTTGGCGGCATAAGCGATGCGCGTGGACGGGTCTTGGGAAGCGAGCGCCGCCTGATACAGAAGCGCGCGCATCCGCAGGCCCGTTTCGCCGGCATTGAGCGGCGCCTTGATCTCGCTGGGGCCGAATTTGATGCTTTTGTAGGTCGCGGAAAGCGTATCGGCCCCGATGATGCCATGCATCGCGGCGCGTTCGGCCAGCGACAGTTGCGCGACTTTTTCGTGCGCGGGCAGCGCGAGCAGGGCGGGGATCAGCGCGCTGTCCGGATGGCCGTAGACGCCGCCCGGCAAAGGCAGGTTCGCGAGCCGCAACGCGCCGAGCAAGGCGGGGGTCAGCGGCGTCAGCTGGCTGGGCAGCGTGCGCGAATCGCCAAGAATGTTTCTGTTCACGACTTGCAGGAAAGTGGGGTCGCGGTCGGGCCGCGCCTGCATGATATCGAGCGAGACCTGCGCGGCCTTGGTGTTTTTGTCCTCTATCTGGCACAGGGCCAGCTCTTCGCCCCAGTTTGCGCCGCTGTATGTCGCGGCGAAGTTTTTGACCTTGCCGCACAGGGACGGGTCGATATTCGCGGCCAGCGCGGTGGCCGCGGCGCGGTGGAAGGTCGTATCGTCGATCAACCCGGCATCGGCCGCGGCGGCGAGTTTCCACGCGTCGGCGGTGTCCGCGAAGTCGAGCAGCCTGCCGACGCGCAGCGCGAGCAGGGTGAGGGGCGGCGTCGTGGCGTCGCCATCCGCTGCTTCGTTTATCGGCATGGCGGGTTTCGCGGCCCGTTGCGCGTCCGCTTTTTCGGGCGCGACCGCCGCCGTCGTCAGCGCGCGGCGCGCCAGGTCGTTGAGAACCGGCGCTTGCGTGGGCTCGATCGCCGCAAGCAGGGCATCGGCCATCGCGCGCGGCGTGCCTTTCCACATATCCGCGCCGAGTCCCGTGCCTGCGGGAACGCCGACGCTTTCGGGGCTGACGGCGGGCAGCGCTGCGGTCGCGATTTCCAGTTTTCCGGTTTTCATATTCGTTGCCGGGAAAGATTGCGCGACAGGCGTGCTGATATCGGCCAGCGGCGGCATCGCGAGCCCTGAAAAAGCGGGGGCGGGGGAATCGGATAGCGCGGGCGCGGTTTTAAGGAAGCTGGCGGCCCGGTTGGACGAGACGAATGGGATCGGCGGTCCCGATGCGGCTGGCGCCGCCGCCGATGCGGGCGCAGCCTTGGCGGGAGCCGGGGAACGATGATCGGTTTGCGCGAAAGCGGGAAGCGCCAGTCCGGCGAGGGCGAGCGCGAAAAAAACGTGCCTGGTAAAGACGTGCTTAGTGCGGGATCCGCGCATCGGGTATGGTCAGCTCCATCTTATGCGATGGCGGCATCACATGGACATCGGACAGCCACAGGACTCCGCCGGCAATCAGTAGTAGCAAAAGACCGGCGGCAACGGCAATAAGGGATTGCGAATTGGAGTGCGAATTCACGGGGATGGCTCCTGATTTCTGTCGATTGTCATGGCGCAATGTGGCAAAGGAATGTGGCATGAAAAAGTCGGATATGGAGAAAAATATTCCGGAGGCGGCGCCTTTGCCGCGCACTATCGTCGTGATCGGCATGATGGGGGCGGGGAAAAGCAGCATTGGCGCGGCGGTGGCGCGGCTTGCGGACGCGCCTTTCATCGATGCCGACCGCGAGATCGAGGCTGCCGCCGGATGCGCCGTGGCGGAGATTTTCGCGTCCTATGGCGAGGCGGAATTCCGGCGTTTGGAAAAACAGGTCATCGCACGGCTTCTGGACGGCGCGCCTTGCGTGCTGTCGCTGGGCGGTGGCGCCTTCATGGATGGCGAGACCCGCGCCCGGATCAGGGAAGCCGCTTTTTCGGTGTGGCTGAAAGTCGATGAGGATGTCTTGCTGCGCCGCGTGACGCGCCATGGAGGGCGGCCTTTGCTGGCCGACGGCGATCCGGCGGAAAAGATGGCGCGGCTGATCGAGGCGCGCACCCCCGTTTATGCCGAAGCCGATCTTGTCGTGACCTGCGACGACAGGCCGGTCGGCGAGAATGCGCAGCGTGTCTGGGACGCTATACAAACTTCGCCAGGGTTTCGTAGTCCGTGAGCGACAGGTTTTCAGCGCGCAGTTCAGGGTCGATATGCGCGCGCTTCAAAAGCTCTTCGCCGCCCAGAGGCTTAAGGCTCGAGCGCAGCATTTTGCGGCGTTGTCCGAATGCCGCTGCCGTGACGCGTTCGAGCGCGGCGAGGGGTATATCCTTGGGGCGGTTGGCGCGCGGCGTCAGATGCACGACGGCGGAGGCGACTTTGGGCGGCGGCGAAAAAGCCGAGGCCGGGACTTCGAGGACGCGTTTCACATCGCAGCAGAATTGCGCGATGACCGACAGGCGGCCATAGGATTTATTGTGCGGCTGCGCAGCGATGCGGTCGGCGACTTCGGCCTGGAACATCAGGGTCAGGCTGCGATATATTGGCCGCGACCGCTCTGCGCCAAGGCCTGCCCCGTGCCCCGACACGGGGGGCGCAACCGCGACTGCGGCGGCGTCGATTTCGTGCAGCCAGCTTAACAGCAGTTCGGTGCCGACATTATAGGGCAGGTTGGCGACGATGGCGCGCGGCGGCGGGGCAAGCGCGGGCAGGCTGGTTTTAAGCGCGTCGCCCGGAACGAGGCGCAGGCGGCCTTGCGCCGCATCGGACAGGTCGGCCAGCGCCGCGACGCAGCGTTCGTCTTTTTCCACGGCGATGATCTGTGCGGCTTCGGTTTCGAGCAATGCGCGGGTAAGCCCGCCCGGGCCGGGGCCGATTTCGAAGACCGTGCAGTCCGCAAGATCGCCTGCCAGCGCCGCGATTC
>JAGWKW010000068.1 GCA_028865155.1 Alphaproteobacteria bacterium | reverse complement strand
CCGGGGCTCGTCGCCAATGCCGGGTTCAAGGATCATTGGGGCCGTGCGAGGCCGCGCGAAGTGGTCGAATTCGGCGGCACGCGGGCCTTTACGCCCGCGCTCGAGCCGCAGTTTGAGACCGCGCATCCGAACGGCTCGTTCGTTTGCGGCGACGGCGCGTTCGGATTTTTCTTTACCGCTTTCGCTTTCGTCGCCGTGCCCAAATGGAGGCGCCGCCTGTTCTGGGCCGGCATGGGCGCTGGCGCGGCTTTCAGCCTGACGCGGCTCGTGCAGGGCGGGCATTTTTTGAGCGACATCATCTATGCCACGTTTTTCATGCTGCTGACGACGACGCTTTTATATGCGGTTATGTATGGCCCGCGCGCGGCGGTGGAACGGTGGCGCGATTTTTTCAGGGCGTATGAGGATTAGCCGAGCATCCGTTTAAGCGCGCGCAGTTTCGCCAAGGTTCCGGCGTCGGTTTCCGCCGACATGTTGTCGGGCACATAGCGGCGCTGGAACGCGAACAGGGCCGCGTTCGAGTCGTTCGGCTCGTAACCGATGGCGTTGAGAAGATCTGCGGCTTCGTCCTCCGAGGCGGGCGGATCGTAGTCCTGAACGGACGGTTCCGGCCACAGGCCGAGCCCTTCCTGCGCCAGCGCCTGCCATGGGAATAATTCGCCCGGATCTTCTTTGCGCGTCGGCGCGATGTCGCTGTGGCCGAGAAGCGCGGTTGCGGGATTCAAGCCGTGGCGGTCGATGATGGCGCGCAGCAGGGTTTTAAGCGCGGCGATCTGGGCGTCGGGAAACGGGCGGTAGCCGAATTCGTGCCCCGGATTGACGAGTTCGATGCCGATCGACGCGCTGTTGACGTCGGTGACGCCGCGCCAGAAACTTTTGCCTGCGTGCCAGGCGCGCATGTCTTCTTCGACCATCTGGGTGACGCTTCCGTCTTCGTCGATCATGTAATGCGCGCTGGCCTGCGAAGCCGGGTCGCGCAGCCGCGACAAAGCCGCGCCCGCATTGCGCATGCCGGTGTAATGCAGGACGACATATTGCAAAGCGACGCCGGACGACCGCGCGTTGAAATTGGGCGAAGGCATCCGTTTCATTTAATCCCTTTAATCCTGCACACGGTATCGTAGGCGACGTTGATGCGTTTCATTTTTTCGGTCGCGGTCGCGATGAATTCGGGCGGCACGCCCTGCGCCATCAATTTGTCGGGATGATGCTCGCGGATCAGCGCGCGGTAGGATGCCTTGATCTCCTCGACCGTCGCGGTTTCGCTGACGCCCAGAATGGCGAAAGCTTCCGCCGAAGGGTTCGGCGGCGGCGGCGCGCGGTAGCCGCTTCCGGAGGAAGAAGACATATCCGGCCCCGGCATATGGACGCCGGACCGCGCGGCGATGCGCGCGAGATCTTCCGAGCCGAAGCCGAAGATGAAAGCGACGCGCTTGAGGAAGACGGTTTCGGCGCGGCTCAGCCCGTGCGAGTCCGCCGCAGCGATGATGAAAAGGCCGCTTAAAACTTCTTCGAGGACGGCGGCGTTGCGGCGGAAAATATGCGCGAGCTGGAAGGCATAAGGCTCGAACCCGTCCGCCGACAGGCGCGCGCGGTCGAACAGGCGGCCGACGGCGGCTTCCTGATCGGGACGGATGTGGAACACGCGCTTGAAGGCTTCGATTTCTTCGCGCGTGACGCGGCCGTCGGCCTTGGCCATTTTTGCGCCAAGCACGACGACGCCCATCGTGAAGGCGGCCTGTTCGACATTGGCGGCGAAATCGCCGTAATGGCCCCACAGGCCCGACCAGGCCTGCTGGTCGTTCGCCGGAGGGCGCGTGTCGTGGATATGGCCGACGATGAAGCCGACGGCGGCGCCAACCGGCCCCCCGGCCCACAGGCCGAGGACGCTGCCGATGGCTTTGCCCCACCATGATTTTCGCGCGGGAATAGTCATTGCAAGATGCTGTTTATACGGTTTGAAACCGGGGAGCGATAAAGGATGGACTCCCCCTCGCGGGGTAGAGGGAAAACCCTGATATTCACGCCATTTCCCTTTTAAATTGCGAATTGCGTTTGTCGTCATTTGCGGCATACTATAACAATGCCGCCCAGACAGAAACATGACCGTTTAACGGCCCTTTTGCAAGGCGCGGGCTTGCGCCCGACCCGGCAAAGGCTGGCGCTGGCCGGATGGCTGTTCGACGGGTGCGACAAGCACGTCACGGCGGAGCAGGTTCATGCCGCCGCGCTGAAACAGCGCGTTCATGTTTCGCTGGCCACGGTTTACAACACGCTCAACGCCTTCATGGGGGCGGGGCTGCTGCGGCAGGTCGCGGTCGATGGCGGGCAGATTTATTTCGACACCAATACCGGCGATCATCATCACATTTTCGACGAGGATAGCGGGCATCTGACCGACATTGCAGCCTCGTCGCTGCGCGTGTCGCATTTGCCGAAGCTGCCTTCGGGCAAGAATCTGGCGCGCATCGATGTGGTTTTGCGCGTGCGGGTGCGAACCTGAAAATTATCAGAATGTCTCCTATGTAGTAATAATGCAAAGGGGGAGAAAATGTTGTCCCAAAGCAGCCATAGTGTCAGCCTCGAAGTTCATCCTGTTGAGGATGATGATGCTTATAGAGATATTGTACGTGTTGCCCGATGGGATCGTGGAGAAATAAAAGCTGGTAGCGTCTGTAGGTTTAGTACACCTAAGGGATATGCTTATTTAATGCTGCGAAACACCCATAACGGGAACAGAGGAAAAATCCTTATGGATAGGAATTCACTCAATAAATTGAATATAGATAATGGTGAAAAATACAACTTTGTAATTCGAGAAGCGGGTTTTTGGGGTGAGTTGTGCTGGATTTGGACTGCCACAGATCCGGTTTATCGCGTTGCCGGGCGGCTAGGAGTGCTTTCGCTTGTCTTGGGCATTTTAGCAGTTCTTCCTATGTTGGAGGGGATGGCTGCTTGGGGAATGAGATTGTTCAAGCTTTATGTGTGAATGGTTTCGGGCTGTATGGTCATTTGTGTTTTCCTTGACATGATTTAGAATAATTCTAGGATTGTGCCGCTATCCTTCACCCACCTTAAGGAGAGAGATCATGGCCACGCTCAAAGGCTCCAAGACCGAACAGAATCTGAAAGACGCGTTCGCGGGCGAAAGCCAGGCCAACCGCCGTTACCTGTATTTCGCCCAGAAGGCCGACGTCGAAGGCCATAACGATACGGCCGCCGTGTTCCGTTCGACCGCCGAAGGCGAAACCGGCCACGCGCACGGGCATCTGGAATATCTCGAAGCGGTCGGCGATCCCGCCACGGGTTTGCCCATCGGCAAGACCGCCGACAATCTGGCGGCCGCGATTGCGGGCGAAACCCACGAATATACCGATATGTATCCGGGCATGGCCAAGGCCGCGCGCGAGGAAGGGTTCGAGGAAATCGCCGAATGGTTCGAAACGCTGGCCAAGGCCGAGAAGTCCCATGCCGGGCGTTTCCAGAAAGCGCTCGACGAGCTGAAAAAGGCCGCCTGATACGCGTTAAAGAGGCGGGGCAAAACCCCGCCTCTTCTCTTTGTCCTTCCTCATACTTGGTTGTTTCCATGCGCGAAGGCAGTTTACAGGCCCCTGTCCGCCACCCACTCGATTGGCAGAATTCGGATTTCTACGACGAGGAAAAACTCGACGCCGAATTACGGCGCGTGTTCGACATTTGCCATGGCTGCCGCCGCTGTTTCAACTTGTGCGATAGTTTTCCGCGCCTGTTCGATCTGATCGACAACGTGCCGTCGGAAAGCCTGCATGATGTTAGTTCCGCGAATTTCAAAGCTGTCGCCGATGCCTGCACCTTGTGCGACATGTGTTTCATGACAAAGTGCCCTTATGTGCCGCCGCATGAATTCGATCTCGATTTTCCGCATCTGATGCTGCGCTATCGCGCGGCGGAGCAGAAAAAGGGCCATGTGCCGCTGGCCGACCGCGAATTGACCAAGACCGATCGCAATGGCGAAATCGCCAAATATGTTGCGCCCATCGCGAACTGGGCGACATCGACGCATAACAAAGTCACGCGCGGCGCGATGGAGATCGTAACCGGCGTCGATGCCGAAGCGGCTTTGCCCAAATATGCGTCGAAGACTTTCATGACGCGCGCCGCGCAGGGGGTCGAAATCAACAAGACCGCGCCCGCTTACGGCAAGCGCAGGGCCGCGATTTATGCGACCTGCACGATGAATTACAACGATCCCGATATGGGGATGATCGCGCGCGCGGTGCTGGCGAAGCTCGGCGTCGAAACGGAGGTCGTCTATCCCGGCTGCTGCGGGATGCCGCAGCTGGAGCAAGGCGATTTGGCGCAGGTGGCGGATAACGCGCGCAAAGTTGCGGGCGCGATGCAGGATTATATCGACCGGGGATGGGACGTGATCGCGCTGGTACCGAGTTGCGCCCTGATGCTGAAAATGGAATGGCCGCTGATCGTGCCGGAGGGCGATGCCGATTATGCGAAAGTAGAAAAACTGGCGCAGGCGACGTTCGATCTGACCGAGTTCATCGTCGATGTCGCGAAACGGCAGGGTTTGCCGGACGGCGCGCAGCCTTTGGCCGGGCCGGTCGCGCTGCATATCGCTTGTCACGCGCGCGCGCAGAATATGGGCGCCAAGGCGGCGGAGATGCTGGCGCTTTTGCCGCAATCCGGCGATGTGACGGTGGTCGAACGCTGTTCGGGCCATGGCGGATCGTGGGGCGTCAAGAAAGGCAATTTCGAGGTCGCGCTCAAGGTCGGGAAGCCGGTCGCGCGCAAGGCGGCGGAAGTTCTGAAGGCGGCGGAAGAAAAACATGCGCTCGCCTTCGTCGCGTCCGAATGTCCGCTGGCCGCGCTGCATATCGCGCAAGGGGTCGAAAGGGTGGATGGCGGCACGTCCGCTCCGCGCGCGCTGAACCCGGTCGAGATTTTCGCGATGAGCTACGGCATTTTGCGCGAGGCTATGCGATGAAACGCGAGATTACGGCCGCCGATATTCTGTCGTTGGACGAATATGAAAAAGTCCGCGCCGAAAAACGCGTCGCCATACGCGAGGCCAAGAAAAACCGGCGTCTCGCCGTCGGCCCTTATGCGATGATGTATTTCGAAAGCTACGACACGATGTGGCTGCAGATTCAGGAGATGCTGCGCATCGAAAAAGGCGGCGCGGAACAGCTTGTCGACGAGCTGCGCGCCTATAACCCGATGGTGCCGAACGGGCGCGAACTGACCGCGACGCTGATGTTCGAGATCGAAGACGAGGCGCGCCGCCATGACGTGCTGGCCACGCTGGGCGGGGTCGAGCGAAGCATCGAATTGCGCTTCGGCGGCGAGACCGTCAAAGCCGCGCCGGAGCGCGACCTCGATTATACATCCGCCGAAGGCAAGGCGTCGTCGGTGCAATTCCTGCATTTTCCGTTCACGTCGGCGCAGATTCTTAAATTTTTTGCACCGCAACAAGAAGTGACCCTTGCCGTAACGCACGCCAATTATGGCCATATGGCGGTTATGCCGCAGGCGATGCGGCTCGCATTGGCGAAGGATTTCGATTAACCCTTTCGTTACCAACCGTGTCCGATACTGAGGCAAGTGATTCGATAAAGACGGTATTTTACACGGGTCGAATATGGAATGGACAAGCGTTCACGATGCTTTCCGCCTTTCCGATGTCAGGCAGGGCTTCGTTCATGCGCTGCCTTACGATCCGCTCAAGCTTGTCGTTGCCGAGGACGATAAACCGCAAATCATCGTTTGTTATGATTACTGCGACAGCCGCCGCGTCGTGCGCGATGTTCCGCGTCCCGCGCCTCAATGTACGCATGTTTTTGTGGTGGTCGTGCCGGGCGATGGGCGCGCGCCGGTCTATGCCGGGTTCAACGCCGCTTGTCTGTCGGAATATCCTGCCGACGGCAAATACAAACGCCTTCATCCCGAACGCAGAAGGGAGGCGTATCATCAATATGAAATACTAAGCCGTCTCTCGCCGCTTCAAAAAGTTTTACACCCCAATCTTAAGAACCCCGTCGATGGCGAGGTGACCAGCGATGTGCGTTACGGCGACGTTTTCGCTTCGGCGAAAGTTGGTCCGGCGCAGATCGCGGCGACTTTGGATTATATCAAAGCGCAGTATGAGAATCCGCAGCCTTATCGGGTTCGCGCGCGGAGAGGAGAGGGGCCAAATTCCGGCATTAACTGCGGAAATTTCGTCGCCGATATCGTGCGCGTGGCGGGCGTTTTGCCTTTGACGCTGGGGCCCCCTTGGCCTGGCATGCATGCGCGTATCATTGATGGATATTGTGGCGGCGATTTGCGCCGTGTCGGCAACTGGCTGTTGCAGCCACGCGAGGTGACGGCGGCGATGCACGCAGCGGCACTCGAAACAGCTGTGCCGTTTGGAAAACCGGTGGTACCGGTACAAGAAAGTGTTACCCTTCCTTCTTCTATGCCAGCAGCGGCATAGGTTTCCGAAACAAGACAGGTTCAAGGCATGCCTTCCTTCGTGCAAACGGTTTTGATGTGCCCGCCCGATCATTTTGGCGTCACTTATGTCATCAATCCGTGGATGGAGGGGCAGCAGGGCAAAGCCGATGTGGGACTTGCGCGCAGGCAATGGGAAAAT
>JAGWKW010000067.1 GCA_028865155.1 Alphaproteobacteria bacterium | reverse complement strand
ATCGGTCGCGTCCGCTTCGATCAGCATGGCGGGTTTTTCGCCGCGCACGATGTCGCGCCCGAAATTGTCGGGGATCGTGACGACGAATTGCACACTGCCTTCTTTCAGCATGCGTTCGCCGATAGCGGGCGACATGATCTCGCGTCTGATATCGAAATAACCAGAATTCTTGAGGCCGGATATGATGTCGCGCGCGAACGGGCTGTGATCCTGCGCCAGAATGACGGTCGGCAAATGTTTGGGGTCGGTGTTGATCGCATAGCCGAACAGCAGAAGCTGTACGACCGGAACGGCAATCATCATGGCAAAGGTTGCGCGGTCGCGCCGCAACTGCCGGAATTCCTTGATCATAACGGCCCAGATGCGGCGCAGGGAAAGGGCGGCGCGCATGGCTATGCCTCCTTACTCAACCGTTGCTCGGTAAAGCGAATGAAGGCATCTTCGAGCGACGGCGCGGCCCGTTCCCAGCGATGGGCCTGATCGGCGCGATAGGAGGCAAGCGCATGGTCGAACGCCGCGCCGCCCGGGCCGCTGACATGCAATATATCGCCGAAAATGGCCGCCGCCGTCACGGCCGGGTTTTTCCCGACCTCGTCCATAAGCGCGGTCAAATCGCCGCCGCGCACATCCCATGCCGTCAATCCCGCTTGCGCAATCACCTCATCGACCGTGCCTTGCGCGACGATATGACCGTAGGAAAGATAAATGATGGCGTGGCAGCGTTCGGCCTCGTCCATGTAATGCGTGCTGACAAGGACGGTCAGGCCTTCCGCGGCCAGCCGGTGGATTTCATCCCAGAATTCGCGCCGCGCCTGCGGGTCGACACCAGCCGTCGGTTCGTCGAGCAAAAGAAGTTCAGGGTCATGCAGCGTACAGGCCGCAAGAGCCAACCGCTGTTTCCAGCCGCCGGACAGGCTGCCTGCCAGGTGATCGACATAGTCGGTAAGGTTCGCTTTCTCGATTGCCGATTGTACCCGTTCCTGCGGATTGTCGAGCCCGAACATGTCGGCGACGAAAGCCAGATTTTCCGTGACTGTCATATCGTCCCAGAAGCTGAATTTCTGAGTCATGTAGCCAAGGCGGCGCTTGATGCTTTTCGGTTCCTTCCGCAAATCGGCTCCAAGACAGGTGCCTTCACCCGCATCGGGTGTCAGCAAACCGCAAATCATGCGGATCGTCGTCGTCTTGCCGCTTCCGTTGGGGCCGAGGAAGCCATAAACCTTGCCGCGTGGAATCCGGATGTCGATGTGATCGACGACGGTTTTTTTGCCATAGATTTTCGTCAGCCCATGCACATCGACCGCGTAACCGTCGGCGCTCGTCATGGTTCGTTCCGTTCGATGCTGACCGGAAGTCCGGGGCGCAAGGTCGGCGTGAAGCGGTTGGGCCTGGCCTCGACCATGAAAACAAGCTTGTCGCGCGAGTCGACGCTATAGATCACGGGCGGCGTATATTCGCTTTGCGAAGCGATATAACTGACCTTCGCTGCAACCGGTTTCGCGCAGCCGTCGCAGGTAACGGTCACGTTTGCGCCAAGCGGAAACATCGGCAGTTTGGCTTCGGGAACGAAGAAACGGATTTTCACATTTTCGGGCGGCAGCAGGCTGACGACCGGCGCGCCCGCCGCGACATTTTCGCCGACGCGGTAAAACGTATCCTCGATGCGCCCGCTTTTCGGCGCGGCGGGCGCGCTTTCGGCCAGTTGCTTTTCGATCTGCACCACCGACTGCGCGGCTTTTTCCTGCGCGGCCTGCGCCGCTTCCAATGCCGCCTTGCGCGCATCGGCGTCGGCATGGCTTATGCCGCCGGTGCGAAGCAGGCGCTGCGCGCGCGTATTATCGGCCTGCGCTTTGATGTCATCGGCCTTGGCCTGCGACACGCTCGCCTGCGCCGAGGCCAGCATGGCGTTCAGATTGGTCGGGTCGAGCGCGAAAAGCGGATCGCCCTTTTTTACCTGCTGCCCGCGCGCGACGGACAGCGTTTGCAAAATACCCGGCGTCGTCGGTGCGATATAGACATATTCGCCTTCAACATAGCCGTTAAAGATTTTCGCTTCCGGTTTGCATCCCACGACGAGGGCGAGAAGCGACAGAAGAACAAGATATTTAACGGGGGATTTCATACCTATATCCCGGAAATAAGACACGAACCCGTGCGCGAACGCGCGTCGGCATTTTCCCCGAAATGCGGATCTATTGCAAACGGGATTTCTTTGTGAAAAGAGGCTGTTCCGCGCCGCTCCTTAAAGAATGGAAGAATAGCGCGCGGTTGCCCTCGGTTAGCCTACCGTAATAGGCGTGGACACGCTCTGTTTAGCCCATACGGTCGAACGGGCCATTGCTTGCACACAGGCCAAAACATGATTACTTTTATCGAAAGATTCTAATTCACCGCGTCCCAAGGATGGGAGAAGCGTCATAATGCCCTCCCAACAGTCGCACCTGTCGCGCCCTCACTATCGTCCCGACATAGATGGGTTGAGAGCTATTGCTGTTCTGGCCGTTGTGGCTTTTCATGCTTTTCCAAATTGGGTCAGGGGCGGATTTACGGGCGTCGATGTTTTTTTTGTTATTTCCGGCTATTTGATTTCGACGATTATTTTCGAGAATTTGGATAAAGGCACATTCAGTTTTTCCGAGTTTTACGCCCGCCGCATCAAGCGTATTTTCCCTGACTTAATTCTCGTGCTTGTCGCATGTTTTGCTTTCGGCTGGTTTGCGTTGCTGGCTGATGAGTACAAGCAGTTAGGCAAGCATATCGCCGCCGGCGCAGGGTTCATCGCCAACATAGTTTTGTGGCGCGAATCCGGTTACTTCGATAATGCCGCCGCTACCAAGCCCCTTTTGCATTTATGGAGTCTGGGGATCGAGGAACAGTTCTATATCGTCTGGCCGCTATCGCTTTGGCTGGCTTATAAGCGCAAGTTCAACCTTCTTGCAGTTATTGGCGCTGTGGCCGTCGGGTCGTTTATTCTTAACCTGATGGAAGTGAAACACCATGCCGTTGCCGCATTTTATTCTCCGCAGACGCGTTTTTGGGAACTGTCGAGCGGCAGCCTGCTAGCCTGGGCAACTCTTTATAAAAAGAATGTTTTTAATTTTATGAAAGGCAAGATAGGTAGCGCTTTTGGCGTTTTTATAAAAAAGGAAAAACAAAAAAAGAATTTATCCAATATTCTTTCGTTTGTCGGCCTGTGGTTGGTGGCGTGCGGGTTCTGGAAGATCAATAGGGAATTAAGCTTTCCCGGCGTCTGGGCTTTAGCGCCCGTGTTGGGCGCCATGTGCATTATTGCCGCGGGGCCGCAAGCTTGGGGCAATCGTATCGTCTTGTCGAACAAGGTTGCGGTTTGGTTCGGCCTGATAAGTTTCCCTTTATATTTATGGCATTGGCCTTTGTTGTCTTTTGCAAGAATAATCGAGGGGCAGGTCCCAGGCCACAATACCCGCATATCGTTGGTTTTTCTGTCCGTCGGGCTTGCGTGGCTTACTTACAAAATCATCGAATGCCCCGTGCGTTTTGGCAAACGGAGTAAATCGAAAATTGTTGTTCTTGTGATTCTCATGGTCATTATCGGGGGCGCTGGTTATGGCTCATATATGAAAAACGGCTTGGGATTTAGATTCGGCAATTATGAAAGAATTTCCAATGCCGTCGGAGACTGGGGCTATCCCAAGGGGCTGCGCGCCATTACTTTTCAAGGGATCCCTATTTATCTTAATGCGTCGGATAAACCAGAAATCGTTCTTTTTGGAGATTCGCATCTGGAGCAATATGGGCCGGAGGTTGCCTATTTGACGAAAAAAGGGAAGGCAAAGAGCGTTGCTTTTATTACGGGTGGAGGGTGTCCGCCGATACCAAATGTTTACGAGAACCAACACCCAAGTTGTTTGGGGCTCACGGATAAATTTCTGGCATATTTAAAGAAGACCCCCAGCGTAAAAGACATAGTCATCGCTGCCTGCTTCAATTGCTATTTCATCGACAATGCCGGCCCCCCCGATCCGGCGGAAGACGTATATCGTTATTACTATAAAAAAGGCTCCCTTATTGAGCCGTTCAGGGGAGGCGGCGGTAAAAACGCTTCGATCGGTGCGTTTGTCGATTTTGTCGCCGGATTGCAGAAAAACTACAAGGTTTATGTCCTAATGGACAATCCGCATGGGCGTATGTTCGATCCTAAATTCATGCTCGATTTCCACGACGGCCGGCGGCCGATATTCTTGCCGTACTCGTATCGGTTTAATCCTGGGCGGTTTTCAAGAGACCCGCGAGAAATTTCATTGGAAAACGAATTGGCGGCGCGGCTGTTGCCGACCGGCGCGGTCGTGATCGATCAGGCGCATCTTGTTTGTCCGAACAATCTTTGCATTTCCGTTGATGATTTGGGGCGGCCAATTTACAAAGATTCCAGCCATATGCGCCCGTTCTTCATCAGGGAAAGAATGGATGCACTGGATAAGATCGTTTCCCGCCTAGACTGCGATCCGGTCAAGTAGAACCATAGGGCGCACCGGAAAAAAGCCTGTCGGGGCAAGGAGAAGCGAAATGTTCTGCTATGCTTTCGAGCAGACGGTGCGACCAATGTAATCAACGTAGCTGAAGACGATGCGCAGCAACTGTTTTGAAATGCATGAGCTTTCATACAGTTAGGCACAGGCGGAACGACGTGTGCGCTGAGGGCGTATTGCACGATGATGATGCACGCCGCGTTCAGCATCGGTCTTTAGACACAAGCTCGTCGCGCGAGTCGACGCTGCAGATCACGAGCGGCGTATATTCGCTTACTTGTTAAAAATGGAGAATTTTGTACAGAATTGCATCGAAAAAATTGATGATCAATTCTGATGCCAAGCTGGTACTGTGTTTATATCCATTATTAGACCTATTCCTGACGAGGCATGCTTGTCATTTGATAAATGCGTATTTTTGCAACTTTCTTAACAATGCCGCGACTATTAGAACGCCAAGACCAAGCCCTTCCCAGGGAAAAAAAATCGAGCCCAATGAGGCTACAATTAATCCTAAATTGGCTATGGCTACCCAAATAACCACCTGATCATGCCGCCCTGCGGCCAAAGCAGCACGTTGATAAAAATGCTCGCGGTGGGCTTGCCATATTTTTTCGTGGTGCAGAGCGCGCTTAGCAATGGTAATGCCACTGTCGGCTAGATAGTATAATGGCAAGATAATAGCCGATGCCAGATTGCCCCCCCCCCCTTGCCTGGTGACCGCTAGCGATAACAAACAAAATCCGCTCAAATAGCCCAAAGGTATGCTGCCGACGTCACCCAGAAATATTTTAGCAGGGTGCCAGTTGTGAAAGAGAAATCCAAGGCATACGCCTGCTAAGATTAAGGTTGTAGATTCCGCGAACTGATCATTGACCCCGGTCAGAAGCATAACGAGGTATACCCCAGTGGTGATGGTGATGGTTTCGGTTCCCGTTATGCCATCGATGCCGTCCATAAAATTGTATAAATTGACAAACCAAACCCAACCCAAGATCATAGATGCGCGATCCAGCCAGAATGGAATTGCGCCGCCCCATAGCATTTCTTGTGGCGTGAAGGAGAGGCTGCCGAGGAAAGCGGCTATAATATGTGTGCCTAACCGCACTCTAATGCTGACGTGCCCACAGTCATCAAGCCATGAAACTATGGCCAGCAGAAATACTGCGGCGATAAGCCAAGCGTGGCGCATATTGTCATCAATAACGAATGCTGCGCCTATCAATGTCGGAATGATAATCGCCAGCAATGCCAAACCGCCACCGCGTGGCAACGGAATTTTATGCGAGCTGCGATTGTTGGGAACATCCAGTACGGTGTGTTCCAACAAAATGCGCTTAACCAGGGAGGTCAGGCCAAGTGCAAGCGCGAAGCTGCTTATGAATATAAAAATTGAAAATGATAAATGTGCATGCGGCATGTTAATCATTTTTCAACACGCTGTTTGACCGTCTTGGGACCATCGGCTCATATGATCGCTGCCTTGAGTTACTGCTGACTGTTAGTTTGCCTTGGACCAAACGGTGCGATTTATATAATCGACGTAGCTCAGAACGACCCGTAACAGTTGCTTGGAAACGGAGGGGTTTTCATAATCGGGTACGGGCGGAACGACACGCTTGTTTTGGTCGTATTGTGCGATGATAACGCGCACGGCGTCCAGCACGCGGTCTTTCTTCAGGCCCGCCATAATCAGGGTGCCGACATCCATGCCTTCGGGGCGTTCATGGGCGTTGCGGATCGTAACCGCAGGCAGGTTGAGAAGGGAACTTTCTTCGGTGATTGTGCCGCTGTCGGATATGACGCAAAGGGCCTCCATCTGCAATTTTACGTAATCGCAAAACCCAAAAGGCTTGAGAAACTGGATATTTTTATGGAAGTTGTCGATTTTCAGCGCATCGAGTCGCTTGCGTGTGCGCGGATGCGTCGAGACGATAACGGGAACGTCATAGGTTGCCGCAAGAGCGTTCAGCGTTTCGACCATATCGGCCAGGTTTTGTGGCGTGTCGACATTTTCTTCGCGGTGTGCGCTGACGATAAAAAACTTTTTTGTCTCTAGGTTCATGTGATTCAGAACGTCAGATGCCAGTATCTTCGGCATGTAGTGATCAAGAACCTCACGCATATGCGAACCAGTCTTGATGATTGTTTCC
>JAGWKW010000066.1 GCA_028865155.1 Alphaproteobacteria bacterium | reverse complement strand
GAGTTCGGGGTCGGCCGAGACGGTGCGGCAAAGCTTCTCGCACGGGCGGTCGAAGGCGGTCGTGGTCGAAGCCAAAAAGCCAAAGCGCGGCGAAAGCGTGAGCGTGAAGACGGACAAGAAAGCCGGAACCGTGACCAAGAGCGGTCGTTCGACCAGCGCCATCCTTCACAGCCTGACCAAAGAAGAACGCGACGCGCGCGCCCGCGCGCTGCTCGGCGCATCGTCGGGTGAAGGCGACCGCCGCGAAGCCGATTATTTCCAGGCCGAGCTGGCGCGCCCTGCGCAGGAAGACGCAAGCGAAACGCCGGCATCGGGGCCGATGACGCGCGACGCTTTGCGCCAGCGCGAGATGGAAGAACTGCGTCGCATCCAGGAACACGAATCCAAAGAAAGCGCGCGCCGCAAGCAGGAAGACGAAGTCCGCGCCGGCGCTTTGCAGGCCTCGCGGCGCGGCGCTGCCACCGGCAGCGACGACCGCAGCCGCAGCATGCTGGCGCGGCCCGGCGAAAGCCTGTCGGGCCGTCCCGGTGTTGCCACCGGGCGCGTTGCAGGCCGCGACGGCGGCGAGGAAGAAGATTCGCGGCGCAAGCCGGGTCGCGCGCCGCTCGCGCCCAAGCGCGGCGGCATTGGCGCCGGACGCCGCGCGGGCAAAATGACCGTGACGCAGGCCTTGTCGGGCGAGGAGGGCGGCGGGCGCCGCCGCTCCGTTGCGTCGATCCGCCGCCGCGCCGAACGTCATCGCCGCGAGATGATGGAACAGAACCAGGAACAGGTGAAAGTCACGCGCGACGTCACCATTCCCGAAGTCATCACGGTGCAGGAATTATCGAACCGCATGGCCGAACGCGGCGCGGACGTTATCAAGGCTCTCATGAAGCTTGGCGTCATGGCGACGATCACGCAGACCATCGATGCCGACACGGCGGAACTCGTGGCGACCGAATTCGGGCATCGCATCAAACGCGTGGCCGAAGGGGATATCGAGGCCAATCTGGGCGGGGTAGAAGACACGGCGGAAAATATGCGTCCGCGCCCGCCCATCGTCACCGTCATGGGCCATGTCGATCACGGCAAGACCTCGCTGCTCGATGCGTTGCGCAACGCGTCCGTCGTGTCGGGCGAAGCCGGCGGCATTACGCAGCATATCGGCGCGTATCAGGTGGTTTTACCCGAAGCCTCGCACGGTTTCGACCGCGTCACCTTCATCGACACGCCGGGCCACGCCGCCTTCACCGAAATGCGTTCGCGCGGCGCGTCGATTACCGACATCGTGATCCTTGTGGTTGCGGCTGACGACGGCATCATGCCGCAGACGGTCGAGGCCATCCGCCACGCCAAGGCGGCGAATGTGCCGATCATCGTCGCGATCAACAAATGCGATCTGCCTGCCGCCAATCCGGGCCGCGTGCGGCAGGAATTGCTGCAGCACGACATCCAGGTCGAAGAAATGGGCGGCGAGGTTCTGTCGGTCGAAATTTCGGCCAAGACGAAAATGGGCCTTGATAAGCTGCTGGACGCCATTCTGCTTCAGGCGGAAATTCTCGATCTGAAAGCCAACCCGGAACGCGCCGCCGAAGGCTCGGTGGTCGAGGCCAAGCTCGAAAAAGGCCGCGGTTCGGTGGCCACGGTTCTGGTGCGGCGCGGCACGCTGAAAGTCGGCGATATTTTCGTCGCGGGCAGCGAATGGGGCAAGGTGCGCGCTCTGGTCAACGACCGGGGCGAAAACGTGGCCGAAGCTTTGCCCGCGACGCCGGTCGAAGTACTGGGTTTGAACGGTACGCCGTCGGCGGGCGATGAATTGCTGGTCGTTCCGGACGAAGCCAAGGCGCGCGAAATCGCCGACTTCCGCGCGCGCAGGAAACGCGCGATTGCGGCGGCAGCTTCGACCCCACGCGGCAATTTCGAACAGATGATGCAGAACATCAAGGAAGGCGCTGCCAAGGAACTGGCCGTGCTGATCAAGGGCGACGTGCACGGCTCGGTCGAGGCGATCAAATCCGCGCTGGTCAAGCTGACCGACGAAAATACCGAAGTGAAGGTGCGCGTTCTGGATGCCGCTGTCGGCGCCATCACCGAATCCGACGTCACGCTGGCCAAGGCGTCGGGCGCGTGGATCATCGGCTTCAACGTCCGCGCCAACGCGCAGGCGCGCGAAATGGCCAAGCGCGACGCGGTGGAACTGCGTTACTACTCGATCATCTATAACGTGATCGACGACGTGAAACAGGCATTGTCCGGCTTGCTGTCGCCGACTTTGCGCGAAAACTTCCTCGGCAATGCGACGATTTTGCAGATCTTCAACATCACCAAGGTCGGCAAGATCGCGGGCTGCAAAGTCACCGAAGGCATGGTCAAGCGCGGCGCGAAAGTCCGGTTGCTGCGCGACAATGTCGTGATCCACGAAGGCACGCTGAAAACGCTCAAACGCATGAAGGACGAAGTCAAGGAAGTCCGCGAAGGCTTCGAATGCGGCATGGCGTTCGAAAATTACGACGACATCAAGGAAGGCGATGTCATCGAATGTTTCGACATCGAAGAAATCGCGCGGCAGCTTTAAAAAGAGCGGCAGTCTCTATTTCTGTTTTATTTCATGCAGATAAAACGGCCCGCCCTTTAAGGATTTTTTCGTGAACGCCATATAATATGGCGATAATGGCAAAATCACCGATCTGCGGGCAATGGAACACGGCAAATGGGCGATTATAACAACCAGTATCTAATTCCGGATGCAAACGGCAAAACGGCGCTTGCCGATGCCGGAACTTTTCCTTCTTTTTGCGAACGTTCGACCGGTTCTTCCCTGACGGAAGGCGCTGTCGCTGCCGATCGAAGCAGCGCATCGGGGCATATGTCCATGAATGGGGTGAAAAGCGACTATAATACCCGCGCCAAAGCCGCGTTGGATTCCCTGCGGCCCGAAGAACCGAAACCCGGCGAAATAAGCGCGGCAGAGCGCGAACGCCTGATGGGCGAAAAGATGTCGCTGGAATCCGGATATAATACGAACTTCACCGATCCCGCCGCAAGGGTCAGAGAAATCAACCAGAAGCTCGGCCTTGGCGCCAACCACAGGTATTACGCGGGCAAATTCTAAGAGGCGCAAAGCGCGACCTTGCGGGCCGCGCTTTTTGCCGGCATTGTTTGGCCGCTATTGCGGCTGCACCGCGAACACCGGCATGCCGTCGATATTCTGCGCGTGCGCGATATAGCGATAGACGGCTTTGGGGACGCTCGGCACGCCGCCGGAGAAAAAGAAAGGCTGCGACATCCGCGCGCCGTCGCGAAGCCGGACGACGCTGCCATGCGCCAGCCAGGCAAGGGCGGGGTTGCCGCGCCCGCGATGCAGGGCATAGGCGATGCTGCAAGACCTGACCGCCGCCAGCCCGGTCGCGCCGTTGGTCGTTTCCGTGCAGTTAAGCGGCGCAGAAGCGCGCACCATGCTGCAGCTTTGGTCGCTGCAGCTGTCGAGAAAAACTTCCGGCACGGAAGTCGGGCCTTGCGACAAGGCAGGCTTGAACGCGAAGGTGAGCGCGAAGGACGGCGCGGCGGCATGCGCTTCGCGTACAGGCAGGGCGGCGAACAAACCAAGCAGCAAAAGGGCGAAGGCGAAGCGGGTCATGGAAGGCTCCTGAAAAAAGAGGAAGCGTCAGCTTTGGAAAAACGCTAGCAAGCCGCCATGCTTTGTAAAGGGGGATTTGCGCGCCGGGCCGTCAACCCAGCCATGGAGATTTCCTTGCGCCCCCCATCCGCCGAATTTTCTTCCGGTCTTGCATGCGTCGTTCTTGGGCTTTCTTTTCTGGTCGACGGCTGTGCCGCGCGCGGCGAAGGCTGGGTTTTTGTCGCCGGGCATTGGCGGTAGGGTTCAGGCTTCCAGGCGAAGCAGGCACAATAAAATCTTAACGCCTTTCATGCTCTGCTAGGCTGTTCTTTGTCCGCTATGTCGAGAGGAGAAGGCCATGGCGATGCACACAGTCGATGCGCCCACATTGAAGCGATGGCTCGATGGGGGCGAGGCGGTTCTGGTCGATGTTCGCGAATATGGCGAATACGAAGCCGAAAATATCGCGACATCCACGCTCGTTCCTTTGGCGAGCGTATCGAAAAACACCCTGCCGGACTACGCAGGCAAAAAACTCGTCATGCAGTGCCGTTCGGGCAGGCGAAGCGAGGTCGCCTGTCACGCGCTTCTGGCCGACATTCCCGGCCTCGATGTCTATAATTTGGAAGGCGGCATTCTCGCCTGGAAACAGGCAGGTTATCCCGTCGCCGGAACCGGCAATTTCTTTCTCGCCCTCGACCGGCAGGTGCAGCTTACCGTCGGCTTGTGCCTTCTTCTGGCCAGCGCGCTCGGCCTCTGGCTCGCTACGCCCGGCGGTTACTGGGTGACGGGTTTCTTCGGGCTGGGGCTGACTTTCAGCGGGTTGACGGGCACATGCGGCCTTGCGCGGCTGCTGGCCAAAATGCCGTGGAACAAAGGCAACATGCTTCCTTCGATCGTCTGCACGCCCAAATAATCCGCGCGGCGCGGGCAAAGCCGGTAACGCCAACGAAGGTTTAGAATGGAAAACGCGCTCGGTTATGCCCTTGCCCTTGTCATGGGGCTGACGCTTGGCGTGATCGGCGCGGGCGGATCGATCATGACCGTTCCCATTCTTGTCTATCTGTTCGGTATCGAGCCTGTGGTGGCGACCGGCTATTCGCTGCTGATCGTCGGGCTGACGGCGTTGGCGGGCGCGGTGCGTTACGGGCGCCACGGGCAGGTCGATTTTCGCGCTGCGCTGACTTTCGCCGCGCCCGCGACAATCATGGTTTTGCTGACGCGCCGCTATATCATCCCGGCGCTGCCCGCCACCATTATGAAGATAGGCGCGCTGTCGGTTTCCAAGGATATGCTTGTCATGGTTTTGTTCGCCGCGCTTATGGTCGCGGCGGCGCTTTTCATGCTGAAACCTGCCCGGGAAAAAACCGTTGCCGCTCCGGCTGTGCCGCAGCGCGGGTTCAGGATGTTCAGGCTTGTGGGCGGCAGCGCGGGCGTCGGGCTTTTGACGGGCATGGTCGGCGCGGGCGGCGGGTTTTTGATCATCCCGACGCTGATCGCGCTGTTCGGCCTCGACATGAAAAAGGCGATCGGCACGTCGCTTTCGATCATCGCCATCAACGCCCTGATCGGTTTCAACGGCGACCTTGTCGCGGGCATACATCTGCGCGCCGGGTTGCTGGCCGGTTTCGTCGCGCTGACGCTGATCGGCATCATCGTCGGCGTTTCGATCGGCCGCCATGCGCACCCCGCGCGGCTCAGGCAATTGTTCGGCATTTTTACGCTGATCGCCGGTTGCGCCATTCTGCTGCAGGAACTTTATGCGGCCACGGGCTTTTCGTTTTTGTGAAATCCGACCTTGAAAATTTTAGTGAAGGCGTTTGCGGGCGGCATCGCGGGCTTCCAGCTTTTGCAACCCGTGCAAGGCGGTGCGCGCCGTGTCGCAGATTTTCCCGGCAATGTCGGGGGAACGCTGGTGCAGGGCGGCAAGGTCGGTAAACCCGGCCTCATAAGCCAGTTCGCAGGCGATGGCCAGCACGGGCAGCGAGGATTTGCAGGCCTGCGCAAAAAACGCGCTGTCCGCCAGTTCGGGATTGTCGATGGATACGATAAAGCGGCGGTTTTTGCGCTTGCGGGGCATGGCGGGTTCCCGTTCCGAGGGTAAATCTGACGCCCAGCATATACTATTTGTAGGCTATTGCCAACAGACTAATTGTTGTCGATAGACGACAATTCGCATATGGATATATGCACGCTGATTGGCACCAACATTAGGAAATTGAGAAACAGCAAAAAGCTGTCGCAGGAAGAACTTGCCTTTCGTGCAGAGATAGACCGTTCCTATCTCTCGGAAATCGAGAACGGTTATAAAAATCTAAGCGTCGTTATGCTGGAACGAATTGCAACGGCGTTGGATGTCAAAATTACGGCTTTGTTCAGTGGGCATAAATAACGAATACCCTAACGTATGACGTAATGGCTAGGCCCCTCTAAAGGCTGATGACGGATTATCTGGCGTGGGCTATATAGGTCTTCTGTTTCCGCAAGCCTGACAGTCGCAGGCGTCCAAACAAGGAGTGTGCCGTGGGTAAAAAAATCGCTGCCGGTCTGGGCATTCTGGTCGTCGTTCTTGCCATCGGCGTGGGGTATCTGTGGTCGAACCTCGGCTCCGTCATCAAAAGCACGGTCGACAAATATGGCAGCGCGGCGACGCAGGCCACGGTGCATCTCGGCGGGGTCGATCTGTCCCTGACTTCGGGCGAGGGCAGTCTCAGCGACCTGAGCGTCGGCAGCCCCAAGGGATTCTCGGCGGACCAAGCGCTTTATCTCGGCAAGATTTCGGTCAGGCTCGACCCCAAATCCGTTACCGGCAACGGCCCCATCGTCATCAAGCAGGTTGTGATCGACAAGCCGCAGGTCATGTATGAAGTCACCGCGACGGGCGACAGCAATCTGAAAACCATCGCGCGCAACGCCGAAAATTATGCCAACAGCTTCGGCGGCGGAAAAAAGAAAGCGGCGGCGAAGCCTGCGGCGGAAGAAAAAGCTCCGGCCCGTAAAATCATCATCGAAGATCTGAGCATCACGAACGGGCAGGTCGCCATCACGCAGCCGATGCTTCAGGGTAAACAGCTTTCGGCCCCCCTGCCGACCATTCATGTGCGCAATATCGGCA
>JAGWKW010000065.1 GCA_028865155.1 Alphaproteobacteria bacterium | reverse complement strand
GCCTTTGCAGGGCAAAGGCAATGTCGTGCGGCGCATGTTCGCGGATATCGAAGCCGATATTTACGTGCTGACCGACGGCGATGCGACTTACGACGCCGCGTCGGCGCCGGAGATGATCCGCATGCTGCGCGAGGAATCGCTCGACATGGTCAACGGCGCGCGCGTGACTGACATTCAGAACGCCTATCGGCGCGGACACCGTTTCGGCAACTGGCTTTTGACAAGCATCGTCGCGTGGATTTTTGGCAACCGCATCACCGACCTTCTGTCGGGCTATCGCGTCATGTCGCGGCGTTTCGTCAAAAGTTTCCCTGCGCTTTCCGCCGGGTTCGAGACCGAAACCGAGCTGACCGTCCACGCGCTGGAGCTGCGGATGCCGATCGCCGAAATTTCCACGCCATACAAGGACAGGCCGGAAGGGTCCGTCAGCAAGCTCAGCACCTTCAAGGACGGGTTTCGCGTTTTGTGGACGATCATCGTCCTTGTAAAAGAGGAACGGCCGATGCCATTCTTCTCGCTTCTGGCCGTACTTTTGGCCGCAATCTCGACCGCGCTGGCCGTGCCGATCCTTGTGCATTTCGTTCAAACTGGCCTCGTGCCGCGCCTGCCGACCGCAATCCTGTCGATGGGGCTTATGATCCTTGCGTTTTTGAGCCTGACCTGCGGGCTGATCCTCGACACGGTCACGCGCGGACGGCGCGAGATGAAGCGCATGCGCTATCTGAATATCCCTGCGCCGCAGCCTGCGGACGCGCCATGACGGAATGGCGCGCGACCGCGCGGCAATTCTTCAAATTCGGCATCGTCGGCGCACTGGGTTTTTGCATCGATACCGCCTTTCTTTACGCGGGCATTTATGCGATGGGTCTAAGCCGAGTGGCGGCAGGGCTTTTTTCCTTCCCGTTTGCCGTAACCTTCACATGGTTCGGCAACCGCACCTTCACCTTCCGCAAAGCCGCACCGCCGCCGCCTGCGCAGCAATGGGCCAAATTCGCCGCCGTCTGCGTTGTCGGCCTTGTTTTCAATCGCGGCACTTACAGCCTGCTGGTTATGTTTGTTCCGGTTGTTTACGCACACCCGATCCTGGGCATCATCGCAGGCACCGGCGTCGGGATGCTGTTCAACTTCTTTTTATCGCGCAAACACGTATTCGGGATGTAGGCGGCCTATACCGCCGCACGGATGTCAGTGATCGCGTTGATGAAGGCCAGCTTGCGGTCCAGATTGCCGCGCTCGGCCGCCGCGAAGGTTTCGCGCGTTTTGTCCCATATATCGAGCGCGAGATCGACGCAGCCCACAGGCTCGTGCAGGCTTTCCGCGTGGACGGTCTGGCGCAGCCGTTCGATCAGCAAGGCCGTCAGCACTTCAAAACTTTCGGCATCGGCCTTGCGTCCGATCTGGTCGGCAAGCTTATGGAGTCGCGCAGCGTCAAGCTCCGGCAGCGCACCGAGGATACCGAGCATTTCACGGTAAAGCGGCAACGCTTCGGCGCGCAAAACCTTGAGCGCAAAGCCGATACTGCCGCCCGACAGGTCGATGAGCGCGGTAACGTCCTCGTCACTTACATGGGCGGCCTCGCGCTTCAAAACCGCGCGCATATGCTCGGCATCGAGCGGTTCGAGCTCCAGCATCCGGCAGCGCGAGCGGATGGTCGGCAGCAAAATGCCGGGTGTTGTGACAGTAATCAGGATCAGCGTGCGCGGCGGCGGTTCTTCGACGATTTTCAGGATCGCGTTCTGGCCGTTGCGGTTGAGCGCGTGCGCTTCGTCCAGAATGACGACGCGCCATCCGCCATGGGTTGCGGTTTTGTGCAGAAAAGTTGCTATTTTGAGCACGTCGTCGACGGGAATGGTGTTTTTCTGCGCGCCGGTTTTTTCATCCACCGGACGGCGGATGATCAGAAGATCTGGATGCGTTTCGGCCTCGACCAGTTTGGCGACGCGGTGCTGCGGGTCGATTTTACCGAAATCGCCCCGCCCACCGAGCAGCGCAAACAGCGCGATATGCTTGGCCAGCCGCGCCTTGCCGATGCCGTCGATGCCCGCGATCAACCACGCGTGGTGCATGCGCCCCGACGCGAAGGCCGCGGCGACTTCGTCCATTGCGGCATCGTGGCCGACAAGATGGTGCGCTTCCGTCATAGGTCGAAATAGCCGCATACGGCGGATTCTATATGAGCGGCGACGGTATCGGCATCGGCGGATGCGTCGATGGCACGGAACCGGTAGGCGTAGACGTTCGCCAGTTCAAGATAGGCGTTGCGCAGCGTCTGATGAAAATCGCGCTGTTTTTGCTGATAACGGTCGTCCTGCCCGCCGCGCGCCGCCATGCGCGCCAGCCCCTCTTCGACCGGGAGGTCGAGCAGCAAAGTCAGGTCCGGTTCGAACCCATCGGCGATGCGGCGGTAGACATCGTCGACGGTCTCGATGCCGAGCCCGAGCCCGGCCCCCTGATAGGCGCGGGTCGAATCCGCAAAACGGTCGCAGACCACCCATGTGCCGCGTTCCATCGCCGGCCAGACGGTTTTGACGAGATGCTCGCGCCGCGCCGCGCTGATAAGCAGCAATTCGGTTATCGGATCCCAATGGGTTTCGCCGCCGCCAAGCCACAGTTCGCGAATGGCCTCGGCCGACGGCGAACCGCCGACTTCGCGCGTTTGCACAACCTCGATTCCCTTGGCGCGCAGAAAACTGGCAAGCCGTGCAGCTTGCGTCGATTTACCTGCGCCCTCGCCGCCTTCAAGCGTGATGAATTTGCCGCGCGTCATGTACAGATGCCCTTGCCCCCGATTCTCCTATACAGGCAGTAAACGCTTTGCGCAGCGCGCTGTAAACAGGGCCGTCGACCGTGGTTTTATAAGGGGTTTCATCGACTTTGCGCACCGGCATCATTTCGATCAGGCTGCCGGTAATGAAAGCTTCCGTCGCGCGGGAGAGATCGGCGGGCGCAAGGTCTTTTTCCGCCGCCGGAATGCCCAAACTCTGCGCCAGTTCCAAAACGACCTTGCGGGTCACGCCTTCCAGCATGCCGCGCGCGGGGGTACAGAGCGTCCCGTCGATGACACAGAAGAAATTGCTGATCGTCGCCTCGGTTATGAAGCCGTCAGGCGAAACATAGAGGATTTCGTCGTAATCCGTGCCCTTCAGGGCGCGCGCGGCGAGAAAGCCGGGCGCGTAAAGGACGGTTTTAACTTCGGGGATCTGCCGCGCGAACGGCACTGTTTTGAGCGCGATACCGCGCCGGTAAAGGTCGAGCCCGCCTTTCGGCGCATCGGGATGGCGGGAAGAAAATCCGTCCTCGATCATCATGAAATGCGGCGTGAAACCGCTCGCATCCCTGAAACCGAACGTGCCCGCCGCGGCGCATTCGCCCGCCGTCAGATAGAATTTGACGCAGCTGTGCGCATAGCTGTTTTTGGCCGTCAGCGCGCCGACAATGCTAGGAATCTCTGCTGCAGGCACAGGCAAAGGAATACCCAAAATTTCCGCGCCGCGCATGAAGCGCGCCAGATGATCGTCGAAACGGAAAGGAACGCCGCCATAGGCACGCGTCAACTCAAACACGGTCACGCCGCGCGCAAAACCGTAATCGGCGACGTTTATCTTAAGATCGCCCGTTTCGACGAAATGCCCGTCGCGCCACGCAACCGGCATCAAGAAGATCCGCCGAGCAGCGCGCCCAGCTTGTCCCACATCCGCGTAAAGAAGCCGACGCGCGGCACGTCCGAAGCGGCAACCAAGGGAACGACTTCGTCGGTCATGTGCGGCGCCGAGATCGTCAGCACGCCGATTTGCTGGCCTTTCTTGATCGGCGCGGCGATGGGCTGAGTAAAGCCAACCACGGCTTTGAGCTCGCTACGCGCGGCGCGCGGCAAATCGATTTCGGCGTCTTGGGCGGCGACCAGTTTTACGTCTTTATGCGTGCCGAGCCAGACTTTCGCCTGCGCCATCACGTCGCCTTTCTTGGCGATCGGGTACAGGCCGAATTCCTGGAAACCGTAATCGAGCAGTTGCGCGCCCACGTCGGCGCGCGCCTGCATGCTGGCCATGCCGTTCAAAAGCGCCAACAGCCGCCGCCCGTTACGTACTTCTGACGCGCAAAGCCCATAACCGCCGACATCGGTATGGCCTGTCTTGAGCCCGTCGACGCCGATATTGCGGTAGAGCAGCGGATTGCGATTGCCCTGCTTGATGCCGTTGAAAGCGAAAGTCTCTTCCGAGAAGTAGTGATAATATTGCGGGAAGTCGCGGATCAGGTGTAGCGCCAGCGTCGCGAGGTCGCGCGCAGTCGAATAATGATGCAGGTCGGGCAATCCCGTCGCATTGACGAAATGCGTGCGCGTCATGCCAAGCTCTTTGGCCGTGGCGTTCATCAGATCGACGAAAGCAGCTTCCGAACCCGACGCCTGCCCTTCGGCCAGAGTCACGGCCGCATCGTTGCCCGACTGCACAATCACGCCGCGGATCAAATCTTCGACGCTGACTTTCTGGCCGATGTTGAGGAACGTGCGCGAACCCTGCTGCGACCACGCGTTCTTGCTGACCGTAAGCATATCGTTCAGATGAAGCTTGCCGTCCTTGAGCGCCTCGAAAGTCAGATAGAGCGTCATCATTTTGCTGAGCGACGAGGTCGGCATCGGCTCGTCGGCATTTTTGGCGTATAAAACCGTGCCGGTTGCCGTATCGATCAGGATCGCCTGCCGCGCGGCAAGGTCGAGCGGCGGGACTTCGCTTGCCATCGTATCGGCCAATGGCGGCGGGGCCGTTATCGGGGCGAGCGGCCCCACAGGCGCGACCGAGTCGTTAACGCCGCCGAGAGAAACCGCAGGCGGCGGAGACGAAGCGGCAACAGCCGGTTGTTCGGCATGCGCGGGAAAAGCGAGGAAGGAAAGGAAAAGGGCGAGGAGAACTGTGTTTTTCATGGGCTTAATCTGTCGTCCTCAAAAATGGCAAATGTGTGACGGCGCGTTTCCTCAGTCGACGACCGTCCGCGCCGCCGAAACGCCCGCATTCTGTATGCGTGATAGCAGCGCGTCAGCCTGTCCGACGGTGGCAACCGGCCCTACCCTGACGCGGTAAAATCTGACGCCGTTGATGGTGATTGTCGAAATCGACGTCTTGCCAAGGCTCGCCAGCTTCTGCTGCATGGCGGCAGCGTTTTCCGGCACGGTGAAGGCACCGGCCTGAATGTAGAGACGCGTGCTTACCGCCACCGGAACATGCACGACTTGTTGTACCGGATAAGTTTCAAGAAGTTTCTGGTGAATGGCCGGCGTCGTGCGCACAGGCACCAGCGTCTCGCTTTCCATGGGTCTGGCCTGCTGCGCCTGTGCGAGTTGCTCCTCGGCCGGCGTTGCCGGGCTGCCGTAATGGCGCATCGCGTCGGCAATGGCCTTGCTTTCGTCGGCCAGCACCTGGACGCGAACGCGCGCCGTGCCCTGCCGCTCGAATCCGAGAAGCTGTGCGGCGCGCTCCGACACGTCGACGATGCGTCCGCGCGCGTAAGGCCCGCGATCGTTGATGCGAACGACGATCGAACGTCCGTTTTCCAGATTGGTAACGCGCGCAAGCGTCGGCATCGGCAAAGTGCGATGCGCCGCCGTCAATTCATTCTTGCTGAAAATCTCACCGTTCGCGGTTCTCTGGCCATTGAATTTAGGGCCGTACCACGACGCGATGCCTGTCTGGTCGTAGCTGTAATTGGTATGGGGGTAATACCATTGCCCGTCGATTTGATACGGTTTTCCAACCTTGTAATAGCCTTCGCCGCCCGTCGCGGACGCGCTGCCGTTGCTGCTCGACGGACTCGTGGCGCAGGCGGCGAGCGCGGCGCACAGCGCAACGGCGGACAAAAGGCGGACAAAGCGATTCATAAAGCGATTCATGGGGAAACATTAGGAATAATCACAGGCGGAGGCAATCGCCTTGTCGGCGCTCTGCTGTCAGGACGAAGCGCGCGCGGCAATATCGTCGGCCAGCAAACCGGCCGCAAGCGCGAAATAGGTGGAACGATTCCAGCGTTTCAGCGCCTCAAAATTGGCGAAAGTCTCGAAAGCCGCGCCATCCGGCCCGTCGGGCCGGACGACCTGAGGTTGCGCCCCGCCGGACGGAGCGGCCTCCGGCCGCGCACCGTCGAAAGGCCGACCCCAGCTTTGCCCGCGCCGCCAGCCTTCGACGGCAAGATAATTGGCGATCGAGGCGAAAACATCGGCTCGATCGTTCCAAATGTCGCGCCGCCCGTCGCCGTCGCCGTCGGAAGCATAGCGAAGATAGGTTATGGGCATGAACTGGCATTGCCCCATCGCCCCGGCCCACGAGCCGCGCAATTGCGACGGCGCCATATGTTCCCGATCGAGGATATGCAGCGCGGCGAACAGCTCCTTGCGGAAAAAATCGGCGCGCCGCCCCTGCCAGGCCAGTGTCGCGAGCGCATTGACGGTTTCGTAATCGCCGCTGTTACGGCCATAGGTGCTTTCGATACCCCAAAGCGCAACGATCATTTGCGGCGGCACCCCCGTTTGCGCCGAGACGGCGCCGAGTTCGGAGGCATAACGCCGCATAAGCTCCGCGCCGATACGGACGCGGGCGGGCGTGACAATCCGGCGGCGGTAGTCGGCGAAGGTAATCGTGGATTCGGGCTGTTTCTGGTCGAAATCGATGACGCGTTGGTCGGGCAGGAAATTATCCAGCGCCGCATGCGCCGTCGCGGGCGAAACACCGTCGGCAATCGCTTCCTGCTCGAGCTGCTGCAGCCACACAACGTCGGCGCGCGTGCGCATGCTTGCAGCCTGCGC
>JAGWKW010000064.1 GCA_028865155.1 Alphaproteobacteria bacterium | reverse complement strand
TCATTCCGCTCGTGGTGGCTTCCCAGAAAATTATGGGCGTGCTGCCAGCGATCTATGGAATGGCTATGCATTAAAACCTCATGTAAAGCGATTTCAAGGAATCATTCTAATCTCAAACGCCGCAACCGCAAAGCGTTGGTGATGACCGACACTGAGCTGAAAGCCATCGCGGCGCTGGCGATGATGGGGCTGAGAAGGATGCCGAAGAAGGGATAAAGAAACCCCGCCGCGACCGGCACGCCGAGGCTGTTATAGATAAAGGCAAAGAACAGGTTTTGCCGGATATTGCCCATGACGGCGCGGCTGAGGCGTCGCGCGCGGACGATGCCGATCAAATCGCCTTTGATCAGCTTGATGCCCGCGCTTTCCATCGCGATGTCGGTGCCGTTGCCCATCGCGATGCCGACCTGCGCCGCCGCAAGCGCGGGCGCGTCGTTGACGCCGTCGCCTGCCATCGCAACCTTGCGGCCCTGCCTTTGCAGATTTTGCACGATCTCGGCCTTGCGCGCGGGCAGCGTGTCGGCTTCGAATTCCTTGATGCCGAGCTTGTCGGCAACGGCCTGCGCCGTCGCGCGGCTGTCGCCTGTCAGCATGACGATACGCAAGCCCTGACGCCTGAGCAGGCGCAAGGCTTCGGGTGTCGAGTCCTTGATGGGGTCGGCGACGGAAAGAATGCCTGCCGCCTGCCCGTCGATGGCGAGCAGCATTGCGGTTTGCCCTTCGCCGCGCAGGGTTTCGGCTTGCCTGTCGGCTTCGCCCGCATCGATGCCGAGCGATTGCAGCAAGGCCGCGTTGCCGAGGGCGACTTTCTTGCCGTCAATATTCCCGGTGACGCCCATGCCCGTATGCGCGTGGAAATCTGTGGCCGGGGACGGTTCGACGCCCCTGCCCGCCGCGCCGCGCAGGATTGAGTCCGCAAGCGGGTGTTCGCTGCCGCGTTCGAGGCTGGCGGCAAAATGCACAATCGTTTTTTCGTCGAAACCGGGCAAGGCGATGGTTTTGGCAAGCTGCGGCCTGCCTTCGGTCAGCGTTCCGGTTTTATCGATGACGAGCGTGTCGATGTTTTCGAAAGCTTCGAGCGCTGCCGCATCGCGAATCAGGATACCCGCCCGCGCCGCGCGGCCCGTTCCGGCCATGACCGACACCGGCGTGGCGAGACCGAGCGCGCAAGGACAGGCAATGACAAGCACGGCGATGCCGTTGAGAAGCGCGTGGGCGAATTTCGGTTCCGGCCCCACGAACCACCACAAAGCGGCGGTCACAAGCGCGGCGGCCACGACCGCCGGAACAAAATAGCCCGAAACCGTGTCGGCCAGGCGTTGTACCGGCGCGCGGCTGCGCTGCGCCTTGGCGACCAGCGCGACGATTTGCGCCAGCATGGTTTCCGCGCCGACGCGCTCGGCCCGCATGACGAAGCTGCCCGCGCCGTTCAGCGTCGCGCCCGTGACCTTGTCGCCTGCGCGTTTTTCGACCGGCATCGCTTCGCCCGTGATCATCGACTGGTTGATTGTGCTAGTGCCTTCGGTCACCACGCCGTCGACGGGGATTTTTTCGCCCGGGCGGACGCGCAGCAAATCGCCATGTTTGACTTCGCTGACGGGAATGTCGGTTTCGGTGTCGTCACGGACGATGCGCGCCGTTTTCGGCGCGAGGTCGAACAGAGCGCGCAGCGCGCTTCCGGTCTGGGCGCGAGCGCGGAGTTCCAGCACCTGCCCCAACAAAACGAGCGCGGCGATCATCGCGGCGGAGTCGAAATAGACATCGGGCGCGTGGCCGATTTCGGTCAGGGAGGCGAACCAGTTCGGAAACAACGTAACTGCAAGGCTGTAGAGATAGGCCGCGCCGACGCCGAGCGCGATGAGCGTGAACATATTGAGACTGCGATTGACGAGCGATTGCCAGCCGCGCGCGAAAAACGGCGCTGCCGCCCACAACACGACAGGCGAGGCCAAGGCAAGCTGCAACCAGCGCCCGGTTTCGTCGTTGAGCCTGCCTTGCAACGCAGGAAAGAAATGCGCGGCGACGGCTCCTGCCAGCAAAGGAACCGACAAAGCGAGCGCGAACCAGAAGCGGCGCGTCATGTCGATCAGTTCGGGATCGGGCTTGCCGGACAGGTCCAACGTTTCGGGTTCAAGCGCCATGCCGCAAAGCGGACAGCTTCCCGGCCCTTCCTGCCTGATTTGCGGATGCATCGGGCAGGTATAGATGACTCCCGGCAAGGCGATAGCAGCGTCGTCGGCAGGAGATTTGTGGTGATGACAGCAGGCATGGGTTTGCGGTTCGGACACGGGTTCGGGTTTCGCGTGGCAGCAGGCATGGGTGTCGCCATGGGCGTGATGAGAACCGTGTTTTTCCATGAAGCGCCTGCCTTGAATATGTTTGCGTCTTATGTAGGCCTGATAAGCATGGATTTCCACCCGCAATCAAAGAAAAGAGCCGGAATCCCCATTTGCAGGGGATTCCGGCTCCAAGATCGGCTGCTTTACCTGATATCGAGCGGGATGATCAGGCTGATGCCGGGCGGCGGGGAAGGCGGCGCGTAGATCACCGTAGGCGGCGCATAGACGTATGAGTTGGAATAGACGTGATGCCGCATCCGCCATTCGCGCGCTTCCCTTTCGTGTTCTTCCCACGCGCGGTCGTGCCATTCGTGCTCGTGCCTGGCTGTTTCATGCCCGTAAGCATGTTCATGCCCGTATGAATGGCGGTGGTCATCGTCGGCCCGCGCCGGAGCTGCAACCGCCACGCCCAACAGAACGAGCGCGGCCAGCGCGGCGAAACGCGGGACTTTCTTGCCGTTGTTTTTCATGTGCCGTTCCTTTCGACGGAGATTACTTCTTGGCCGGGGCAGGCTTGTGCATTTCGTGACGCCCTTCGAAACCGCCGAATACCTTGTCGGCATTCTTCTTCTGTTCGGGCGTCATTGAATCGTAAAGCTTGGTGAAGACGGGAACCAGTTTCTGGATTCCGTCGGCATGCGCCTCGGCGATTTTCGCGTAGGAATTCAGGTCGTCCACCGCGGTCATCGTGTCCGCGTTCTTGCGGCGCGCTTCGATCAGTTCATGAACCGTTTTGGCGTCCGCGCGCATGGTGTCGGCGACGGCTTTCCAGTCCGCTTCCTGCGCCTTGGTGATGTCGAGTTTCCGGTGCAGGTCGGCAATGCGGGTTTCGACATTCATATGCCTGAAATGCGGTTCGGCCTTCACGGCTTTTGCGGCGGCGGACGGCGCCGGGGTTGCGGGCGTTGTCGCGGCATGGGCCGGCGCAGCCGAGGCCAGGACGGCGGCGAAAGCGACGGTGGCGAGAGATTTACGAGAGATCGTCAGCATGGTTTTTCATCCTTGGCTGGTTGAGGGGAAAAGAAAACGGAAGCGACGCGTCGAGCGGAAACTGACGCGCAGTAGAGGCGCAAAATACGGCAAATTTATGCCGGTTTTGGGACGCAATGAGGGAATGAAATCAGAGGAAGCCCTCCTTCGCCTCGCTGCGCTCGGCTTCGGAGTGCATCCTACGCCTTCGGCTCCTGATGGCTGCACCATCCGTGAGCCGAAGGCGTAGGATGGTCGGGGAGACAAGATTCGAACTTGCGACCCTCTGGTCCCAAACCAGATGCGCTACCAGGCTGCGCTACTCCCCGACACATGGAAGGCAATAATCAAAAACCAGCGTTTCGGCAACGTTTGAGTTTCCTTTCGCCCTTTTTAGCGATAAAAGATTAACTCTTTTCTACCTGCCATATGGGTTTTTGCCTTGCTTCGTTCGTTTCTTGCCGCCCTGGTCGGCTTCAGCCGCCGCCATGCCGCCGCCATCGCCCTTGCCGCCCTGATCGCCAGCATCGGAATGGGTGTTTATGTCGCCCGCAATATCTCGATCGACACCAACATCAACAAGCTTCTGTCCGGCGATCTGGGCTGGCGCAAGCGCGAGAAGGCTTTGGAAGCCGCGTTTCCGCAGAAGGTGGATAATCTCGTCATCGTCGTCGACGGCAATACGCCCGAAACCGCCGAACATGCGGCGGCCGCTTTGGCGGCGAAGCTCGGGACAATGCCGAACCTGTTCACTTACGTGAACCGGCCCGATGCCCTGCCCTATTTCCGCAAGGAAGGGCTGTTGCTGATGCCCAAAAGCCAGCTTGGCGATATTCTCGACGCGCTCGCACAGGCGCAGCCGATGCTGGCCACAGTCACCGTCGATCCGTCGCTGCGCGGCTTTTTTGGCCTGATCGGCTCGATGCTGCAGGGCGTGCAGGCAGGCGCGGTCGATTCGTCGCAGATCAACGGACCTCTGGCCGCCGTTGCGGCGACAGTCAAGGCCGCCGTCGCCGGCAAGGACAAGCCGCTGAATTGGGAAAAGATGCAAGCCAACGGCGCGGCGCAGGAAGACCCGCATGCCTTGCGCAAATATATCATCACGAAACCCGTTCTCGATTATTCGTCGCTGGAGCCGGGTGAGGCCGCGACCGAGGCCGCAAGGCAGGCGGCAAAGGAACTGGGCCTGACGGCAGCCAATGGCGTGCATATCGCGATGACAGGCTCGGTCGCGCTTAACGATCAGGAATTCGCCAGCGTCGCGCAAGGAACGGGTTTTGCGACCATTTTGTCGGGAATTTTGGTTTTCGCTTTGCTGTTCGCGGCAATGCGGACATGGCGCATCGTCGTGCCGATTACGCTGACCCTGATTGTGGGGCTGATCGCCTCCACAGCGTTCGCGACTTTTGCGGTCGGGTCTTTGAACCTGATTTCGGTCGCCTTTGCCGTCATGTTCATCGGCATCGCCGTCGATTTCGGCATTCAGTTCGGCGTGCGCTATCGCGACCAGCATCACCGCGAGGGCGATCATGCGTCGGCTTTGACGCGAACGGCACATGTCGTCGCGCTGCCGCTCGCCATGGCGGCGGGATCGACCGCGCTCGGCTTCCTGGCCTTCATTCCGACCGATTACAGGGGCGTGTCCGAACTGGGCTTGATCGCGGGCGCGGGCATGATTATCGCTTTTATCCTCAATGTCACTTTGCTGCCTGCTTTGATGACGCTGATCAAAACGCCGCCGGAAAAGGAAAGCGTCGGCTATGCGTCGCTGGCGCCGCTGAACGGGTTTTTGCAGGAGAAGCAGAAAATTTTGCTGCCGGTCGTGCTGGCCGTCGCCGCCATCGGGTTGGCTTGCGCAACGCAGGTGCGGTTCGATTTCGACCCGCTCGACCTCAAAGACCCGCATACCGAATCCGTCAAGGCCATGTTCCAGGCCATGAAAGACCCGGACTCGGACGCCTATGCCGCGCAAATTTTGACGCCGTCGCTGGCCGCCGCGCAAGGCCTTGCGGCGAAACTCGGCAGACTGCCCGAAGTCGATCACACGATGACCTTGGCCAGTTTCGTGCCGGACGACCAGAAACAGAAACTGGCGATGATCGAGGACACGAAATCGTTGCTTGCGCCGACTTTCGCCCTGCCCGCCAAAGCCGTGCCAACCGACGCGGAGAATATGGCCGCGCTGCGCAAAACGGCGGCGGTCTTGCGCAAGGCGAAGCAAATCCCGTCCGCAGCGGCGCTGGCCGATGCGCTCGACGCGCTGGCCAAGGCATCGCCGAAAACGCGCGCGCGCGCGCAAAAGGATTTGATCGCGCCGCTGAAAGACAGGCTTGCCGAAATCCATACCCTGCTCGACGCGCGGGCCGCGACGATGGCCGACATTCCGGCGCAACTGAAAAACGACTGGGTCACGAAGGATGGGCGTTATCTGGTCGAGGCGATCCCCAAGCGCAGGGCCGACGATAATCCGCGCGATCCGAAGATGCTGGCCAGATTTACCGATGCGGTTTTGAAAGTCGCGCCGGATGCGTCCGGCACGCCGGTTTCGATTCGCGGCTCCGGCGATACCGTGATTTCGGCCTTCGTCCATGCCGGAATTTACGGCGTCTTGTCGATCGGGCTTCTGGCTTTGCTGATTTTAAGACGTGTTCGCGATGTGCTGCTGATGCTTGCGCCGCTCCTCATTGCCGGGATTTTGACGCTTGCAACGATTGCAGTCGTGGGGCTGAAGCTCAATTTCGCTAACATCATCGCCTTGCCGCTTTTGCTAAGCCTTGGGGTATCTTATGCCGTTTATTTCGTGTTTTACTGGCGGACAGGGCATAAGGATTTATTGCAGTCAAGCATGGCGCGAGCTGTTTTATTCAGTGCGGGCACAGTATTAGTTGCATTTATGTCACTATGCTTTTCGGCGCACCCCGGAACGCGCGGCATGGGGGAATTGTTAACGATTGCCTTGTTATATTGCCTCCTCTGCACATTTTTCATGCTTCCTGTTTTGCTGGCATTTGATAAAAGAAGGTAGCACCATGACCGAGCCCGATTCCCACCTTTTCGGACGTTCCATGAATCTTCGCCGTATCGCCGTCCTTCTTGTTCTGACCCTTATGCCCGCCATGCTGGCCGGCTGCGCGTCCGTGCCGAAAAGCCCCGAAGCGCGCGCCGAGGCTCAGGCCGTCAACGATCCGCTGGAACCGATGAACCGCACGATCTTCGACGTCAACGATTTCCTCGACCGTTTGCTGATCCGCCCGCTGGCCGAATTGTACCGGTTCGTATTGCCCGACGCCGTCCGCGCCCATATCGTCAATGTTCTGGAAAATATGGGCGAGCCTGTCGTCTTCGCCAACAATATGCTGCAGGGCAACTGGGATGCCGCCGGCACCACCTCCGAGCGTTTCCTGATCAACACCACCGTCGGCGCCGCCGGTATTTTCGACGTCGCGACCGGATGGGGCGCGCCGGAGCAGATGGGCGATTTCGGACAAACCCTGCATGTGTGGGGCATCAAGAGCGGGCCTTATCTCGTCCTGCCTTTGTTCGGGCCGTCGAACTTCCGCGACGCGATCGGTCTTGGCGTCGACTCCGTAATGTCGCCGTGGCAGTGGATTGCCGGGATT
>JAGWKW010000063.1 GCA_028865155.1 Alphaproteobacteria bacterium | reverse complement strand
CCGCTATGTCGGATTCAGGAAAAAAAAGCGGCTCTCGCGAGCCCGGCCGCGGCGATATCGCGTCGCGCCGCCGCAAGGTCGTGCGCGTCAAAGCCAAAAGCAACCGCAAGGAATCCTCGCGCCAATGGCTGCAACGCCATCTGAACGACCCTTATGTCGCCGCCGCGCAAAAAGACGGCTACCGCTCGCGCGCGGCTTATAAGCTGCTGCAGCTTGATGAAAAATTTGGCCTTCTTCGTCCCGGCCTGCGCGTACTCGACCTCGGCGCTGCCCCCGGCGGCTGGACGCAAGTCGTTTCCAAGGCCATTGGCAAAAAAGACAGCAAGCTGGTCGCGCTCGACATCCTGCCGATGGATCCGGTCGAAGGCGTGGATTTCCTTCAGCTCGACTTCACCGCCCCGTCCGCGCCGGAAAAACTCAAAGCCATGCTCGGCGGCCCTGCCGACCTTGTGCTGAGCGACATGGCTCCCAACACCACCGGCCATCCCGGCACCGACCATATCCGTATCATGGCGCTGACCGAACTGGCAGCGCATTTTGCCGTCGAAATTCTTGCGCCTGATGGCGCGTTCGTGTGCAAATTCTTTCAGGGCGGCGCGGAAAAAACGACGCTCGACCTTCTCAAAAAACATTTTGCCAAAACGCGCCACGCCAAGCCGTCGGCAAGCCGCGCCGAATCTTCCGAAACCTATCTCGTCGCCCAAGGATTCAAGGCATGAAACCGTTACGGAAAATCATATGGCTTTGCGTGATGGGTTTGTTTTTCGCGCAAATGCCGCTTGCGCTCGCGCAGGAATCCGACGGCGGCGATGCGCCCGTTTTCATCCGCGACGCGGAAATCGAAAATTACCTGCACGAGCTGGCCGCGCCGATCTACCGTGCCGCAGGCATCGATCCCAAAAGCATCACGATCGTCATCGTGCAAAGCAACACCGTCAACGCTTTCGTCGCCGAAGGCATGAACGAGTTTTTCTATACCGGGCTTTTGCAGCTGGCCGCAAACCCCGAACAGCTGGCAGGCGTCATCGCACACGAAACCGGCCACATCGCCGACGGCCATTTGATCCGGGGCAAGGAAGAAATGAAAAACGCCTCGGCCGAGGCGATTTTGGGCATGATCCTCGCTGCCGCCGCAGGTGCAGCCAGTGGCAGTGGCAGCCTTGCCGCAGGCGGCGTCGCGGGCAGTTCGCAAATCGCCGAGCGCAGCTACCTCGGCTTCAGCCGTTCGCAGGAAGCCTCGGCAGATGCGGCGGGGATGAAGTTTCTCGACCGCGCCGGAATCTCGACGCGCGGCATGCTGAACTTCCTGAAAAAACTGCAGGGGCAGGAAATGCTCCCTATGTCGCAACAAGACGAATATGTACAGACCCACCCCTTGACCCAGGATCGCGTCGACGCGGTGCAACAGCATCTCGACGACTCGCCGCCCGCCCTGAGGAACGCAAAGCTGCCGAAGAAATTTTATGTCATGCATGCGCGCATGGAAGCCAAGCTGCTCGGCTACCTGCAGCCCGAAATCGCGCTCGAACGTTATGGGCCCAACGATCCGGGCATTCCCGCGCGCTATGCCCGCGCCATCGCGCTTTACCGAACCGGCAAACCGGCAGAAGCGATCGAGATCATGGACGGGCTGATCAAGCAAGAACCGGACGACCCGTTTTTTTACGAGATGAAAGCCCAAATCCAGTTTGACAACGGCGCCATCGCCCAGGCCATCGGCAATTACAAAACCGCCAACGACCTTCTGCCCGACTCGTCCCTTTTGCGGCAGGAATACGGCCATGCCCTTCTGGAAGACAAGGATCCGGCCACGGCGCGGGCGCGGATCGACCTGGCCATCAAGCAGCTGCTCGAATCGAACCGGCTCGAAGGGCGCGTGCCGGAAACATGGCGCTTCCTTGCCGAGGCGTGGGGGCGCAAGGCCGATCTGGTCGGCGACCCGCATTACACGGCGATGGCGACCTATGCGCTGGCCGAAGAACTTGCGGCGGAAGGCAAAGACCCTCAAGCGGCGCAAATGGCGCAGCGCGCGATGAAAGGGCTTGCGCGCGGGTCGCCCTACTGGCTGCGCGCGCAGGATATCGTGATGTCGGTCGGCGGATCCGGTAGCGGCGGCAAAAAACACGGCAGCTGACCATGGGGTCATTGACTTGCCGCCCAAAAATTGGTTGTGTCCTTATCCCATCCTTTGAACCGGAGCCGCCATGCGCAAAGCCGCCTTTTTGCTGACCATTGCCTTTTTCGCCCTTTCTCCGGCTTTGGCGCGTGCAACCGTCACGCCCGCCCTTGCCGCCGCAGCGGCTGGCCCGGTTGCGCCCCCGCCGCCCCCGATTTCGAGCTTCAGCCCGGCACAACGCGCCGAAATCGAAGGCATCATCAAACATTACCTGACCGTTTCGAATCCCGAAGTCATCGCCGAGGGGCTGCAGAACCTGCAACAGCATTCGCAGGAGGCGGAAACCGCAAAAACCAAGGACGCGATCGCCAAAGCCAAGGATCGGCTTTACAACGATCCGAGCTCGCCGGTCGGCGGCAACCCCAAGGGCAACGTGACCGTCGTCGAATTCTTCGATTACCAGTGCCCTTACTGCAAGGCGTCGCACGAAGCGGTGGACGAACTCCTGAAAAAAGACAAGAACGTCCGCTACATCTACAAGGAATTCCCGATCCTCGGCGTTTCTTCGATGTTTGCGTCCGAAGCCGCACTGGCAAGCGTGAAGCAGCATAAATACATCGAATTCCACAATGCGTTGATGAAGGCGCGTTTTTCGCACAGCGCCAATCCGCCTGCCGACAAGGCGGAAGTCTTCAAAGCCGCCAAGGAAGCCGGGCTCAACATCGCCAAGCTTAAGAAGGACATGAAGTCGAAAGAAGTTTCCGACATCATCGATGCCGACATCAAGCTCGGACAGGATATCGGCGTGCGCGGCACGCCCATGTTCATCATCGGCGACAACATCTATCCCGGCGCAATGCAGTACGACCAGCTCTCGCAGGCCGTCGCCGAAGCGCGCGAGGCCGGCAAGAAGAAGTAAGCGCGATGCCGGGCAAAAGCGTTTTGGTTCTGAACGGGCCGAACCTCAACATGCTTGGGGTTCGCGAACCGGATAAATACGGCACCGCCACGCTGCAAGATGTCGAAACCCTGTGCCGCAAAACTGCGGAAACACATGGGCTCACGGTCGACTGCCGTCAAAGCAACGACGAAGGCGAGCTGATTTCGTGGATTCAGGCCGCGCGGACGACGCATGCCGCGATTCTGATCAATGCAGGCGGATACAGCCATACCTCAATCGCCTTGCTCGACGCGTTAACCTTAAGCGGCCTGCCCGTGGCCGAAGTCCACCTCACCAACATCCATGCGCGCGAGGAATTTCGCCATAATTCATTGATTTCCCGCGCCGCCAAGGCCGTTATATGCGGCTGTGGCGTCGACGGCTATGGCTATGCTATGCAGACACTGGCAAAATTGCTTCAATAGGCACGAGAAACAGGAACGAGACGATGCCCAACAAAGTATCCCGTAAATTCGACATCGATATCGATGCGGTCAAGAAACTTGCCAAGTTGCTCGACGAAACGGGTCTGAGCGAAATCGAATATGCCGAAGGCGACTGCAAGATCCGTTGCGTCGGCGCCAAAGCCCATACCGTTCATCAGATTGCGGCCCCTGCCGCCGTCGCGCCCGTTGCGGCGCCTGCCACCCCTGCTGCTGCCGAGGTCAAGCCCGCCGCCGCAGGAACTGCCGTCAATTCGCCGATGGTCGGCACGGTTTATATGGCTCCCTCGCCCGGCGCCGCCGCCTTCATCAAGGTCGGCGACACGGTCAAACAAGGCGACACGCTTCTGATCGTCGAGGCAATGAAAGTCATGAACCCGATCAAGGCGCCCAAAGGCGGCAAAATTGCCGAAATCCTCGTCGAAGACGGCAAACCCGTCGAATTCGGCGAGCCTCTGGTCGTGATCGCGTAGGCGATTTATGGGCAGGCTGCTCACGATCCTGCTCAGCATCGCCGCTTCGGTTGCGGTGGCAGGCGTTGTCATAGCGATGCGCCCCGCCGCGCCGCTTGCAGATACGCAACCGGCGTTCACGCAAGTCATGCAAACCAGCACGCTGCGCTGCGCTTATATCACTTTGCCGCCGACTTTCAGCAAAGACCCGAATACAGGAGCCTATAGCGGTATCGCTTATGACCTGACCGAAAAAATGGCGAAAAGCCTGCATCTCAAGGTCGATTGGGTTGAGGAAGTCAATTTTTCGAATCTTGCCGAAGGACTCAAAACCCACCGCTACGACGCCGTCTGCTTTCCCCTTTATCTCGGCAATGTCGCTATGGCACGGGCCGTCGATTACACGATCCCCATTTTTTACACCGGTACCGGCATTGTCGTCCGCGCCGACGATCACCGTTTCGACCGTGATTGGGCCGCCATCAATTCGCCCGATGTGACCGTTGCCACGATTGACGGCGAAGCTTCGCAATTCATCCGCGCCGAACAATTTCCGCGCACAAAAGACTACTCGATGCCGCAGAATACGGAAATCGCCCAAGTCGTCGAAGCCGTAGCCGATCACAAAGCCGATGTCACTTTCTTCGATCAGTCGAATTTCTCTTCTTATTTGACTGCAAGCGGGAAAAACGCGCCGGTGCGCGATATCGCCATCGGCCGCCCGTTGCGCATACATGCGCACAGCTTTGTCGTCAACAAAGGCGAAACCAAGCTGGCCTCGACTCTCGATTCCGCCTTGAGTGAAATGGAATATGCTGGCCAGACTGAAGCCATCTTGAAAAAATACCAGACCCTGCCGGGCGCTCTTTTGCGCGTTGCCGCGCCTTACGCGCCTTTACATTGAGGAAGAAACCGTGTTCGAAAAAGTTCTGATTGCCAATCGCGGCGAAATCGCCCTTCGCATCCATCGCGCCTGCCGCGAAATGGGCATCCACACCGTCGCCGTCCATTCGACGGCAGACGCCGACGCGATGCATGTGCGGCTTGCCGATGAAAGCGTCTGCATCGGCCCGCCGCCCGCCAAGGACAGCTATCTGAACATTCCGGCCATCCTCACTGCCGCCGCGATCACGGGCGCGGATGCGATCCACCCCGGCATCGGCTTCATGTCCGAAAACGCGAATTTCGCCGAGATGGTCGAACAGCATGGCTTCACCTTCATCGGCCCGACGCCCGAACATATCCGCATCATGGGCGACAAGGTCACCGCCAAGCAGACGGTCAAGGGGCTCGGCCTGCCGACGGTTCCCGGGTCCGACGGCGCGATCAAGGACCTCGACGACGCAAGAAAAACCGCGAAAAGCATCGGCTATCCGGTTCTCATCAAGGCGGCGGCGGGCGGCGGCGGCAAAGGTATGAAAGTCGCGCGCGACGAGGCCTCGCTCGAAGAATCGCTCACGCTCGCCAAAGGCGAAGCGCGCGCGGCCTTCGGCAATGACGAAGTCTATATGGAAAAATACCTTGAAAAGCCGCGCCATATCGAGGTGCAGCTTCTGGGCGATACGCACGGCAACGCAGTGCATTTCGGCGAACGCGACTGTTCGATCCAGCGCCGCCACCAGAAAGTCATCGAGGAAGCGCCCTCGCCGGGGCTGAACGCGGAAGAGCGCATGTCGATCGGCGCGCTGGCGGCCGATGTGATCCGCAAACTCGGCTATCGCGGCGTCGGCACGATCGAGTTCCTTTATGAAAAAGGAAAGTTCTATTTCATCGAAATGAACACCCGCCTGCAGATCGAGCATACGATCTCGGAAATGGTCACCGGCATCGACCTCGTGCGCGAGCAGATCCGCGTCGCCGCCGGGCTGCCGCTTTCCTACGCGCAGGAAGACATCAAATTCAACGGTCACGCCATCGAGTGCCGCATCAATGCCGAAAACCCGGATACATTCGTGCCGTCGCCGGGCAAAATCGTCGGTTATCATCCCCCCGGCGGGCTTGATGTTCGCGTGGACAGCGCGCTTTACGAAGGCTATCGCGTGCCGTCCAATTACGATAGCATGATCGCCAAGCTGATCGTGCGCGGCAACAACCGCAACGAATGCCTGCTGCGCCTGCGCCGCGCCTTGGAGGAATTCGTCATCGGCGGCATCGACACGACCCTGCCGCTGCACCGCCGCCTGATTGCCGAACCGGACTTCATCAACGGCGACTATGACATCCATTGGCTCGAGAAGTATCTCGACAAGAAAAAATAACCCATGGCCTATGCCGGCTTCTACATCAATCTCGACCGCCGCACCGACCGCCGCGCCGAGATCGAGGCCGAACTGGCGCGCCGCAACCTGACATCTCTCTATGAACGTTTCCCCGCAATAGCTGGCGAAGCGCTTGGCTTGCCGCACAAGATTACGCCCGGCGAGATGGGGCGTTTCTCCTCACATTACATGCTGCTCAAGCAAAATCTCGGCGCAGACAAGCCGCTGCATATCATCGAGGACGATGTGATATTCGCTACCGCCGCGCCGCAGATCATCGCCGCCATCGCGGCGCAGAATCTTTTTTCCGGCTGCGATATCGTCTATACGGACATCTTCGTGCCGATCCAGCTTGCCGCCTATAAGGCGTATAAATCCTTCTGCGATGCGACGCCGAAGGGCGAATTCAACATTGTCGACCTTAAAGGCCTGCCTTTCGGCTCGACAAGTTCGTATCTCGTCAATCCGGCTTCGATCCGCAAGCTGCACGACCTGTACGAAGCCGCGATCACTTCGACCCCGGCTCAATCGAACGATCTGTTCATCCGCGATTTGAGCTACGCCGGAACGCTCAAGGTCGGCTGCCTGTTCCCGTTCGTCACTTCGGTCAGGCTTGACCATATCCTCAGCACCGACATCGACCGGTCGTATCACCAGGCCTCCGCGCTGGCCGCGCATTTGGGGCGTTATACATTTTTCGCCGATGCCGATTTCGGCATATGCCATGATTACATCAAGACGCACCTGCCGCCGCCGGTCGCAGACGACGGTAGGGCACAGATATTAACAAGCCTGCTTTCTTTTGCGTTAACAGATAATTATAGATCTTTCTAAAAGCCGAATCCGACCGCATGTTGACAAAAATTTTCCGCCA
>JAGWKW010000062.1 GCA_028865155.1 Alphaproteobacteria bacterium | reverse complement strand
GTTGCCGAGCAAGATAGTCTCAATTCAAAAACTCGCAACCGAACAATAGGAACATTAATCGGATTGGCGATAAGCCCGATATTCATCGGCAGCATATTTCTTCCATACTATCTTCAAAAAAAGCAGTGTCCCATATCGACTTTTCATTGCGGAACCATGCCTTCTGCTGGGGCCGACCTTCCCTTTTCTGTCCTTGGCATCGGATTTTCTCTTCTTGTTTTTGCTTCACTTGTTGTGTCTAGGCATCTAACCCGAAAAGCATATAACTTTCCAATTTTGATCTCCTTGCTTGGATTGTTGGTTTCGACCAGCTTCTATATTAACAGCGTCGACTATTATTTTTGCGTGACCCCAGCAAATATAATTGTCAGAGAAGGTTATTTTTCTGCCGCTCACTCCTACACTTGGAATGAAATAACTGATGTAAGCGCATGGTGTTGGATATCACACACGCGCGGACAGCCATCGTATCACGGAGGAACGCTCAAACTGACCTTCAATGATGGAAAAAGCATACCGTTTGGATTGAGCAATGGCCGCCGCTTCTTATTGAACGATTATGAAATGCTGCGGCAATCCCTACAGCATGAAACCTATCGTTATCATACAAACTCCACAGTCAATCCTTCTTTGTGCCCGGCTGAATTATACCACTTGCTACATAACTGGATTGCACAATAAGGTCGGCACAGGGAAACACCATGCTCATCTATGACTGTTTCACTATCTTCAACGAACTCGACCTGCTCGACCTTCGTTTGAACGAGCTTTCTTCCGTCGTCGATACATTCGTAATCGCCGAATCCCCGGTGACGTTTCAGGGCAATCCGAAGCCGCTTTATTTTCAGGAAAACCGGGCGCGCTTCGCCAAATTCGCGGACAAAATAAACCACGTCATCGTCGATGACATGCCCGTGACGCAAAATCCGTGGCAGCGCGAATATCACCAGCGCAACGCCCTCAGGCGCGGGTTCGCGGACGCGCCGCCGGACGCGACGATCATGATTTCCGATGTGGACGAGATTCCATCGCCTGCCGCCACGCGCGAACTCGCGGATCGGAAAGATTTCGCCTATTTTGAACTGAAACTTTTCGTCTATTTTCTGAATTATCAGGTTCTGGAAGGCGACGACGCGCCGACCATCGCGTCTTACGGCGCGCCGATGTCGCAAATTCAGGGCATTCCCGACCTGACCGCGCCGCGCAACGGGTCGCCGGACAATTACCTGAATTCCCGCAACATGCGCGAGCTTGTCGCGCATCTTATCCACGACGCCGGGTGGCATTTTTCGTGGCTGGGCAACGCCGAACATATTTTGCAAAAAATGAACGCCTTTTCCCATACCGAAGAGCGGTACCGGAAATGGAGCGACGCGGAAAGCCTGTCGGACGCCATTGCTTCCCGGCAGTTTTTTTTATACGATTCCGGCGTTTCGGTTCGCCCAATCGAAGACATGCCCATGACGGTGCAGAATGCGCGCGGAGCCTATCAGCAAAAGGGCTTGCTTGCGCCCGAAATGGGGCAGGAAACCGGATGCGCTGCACATCGGATAGCCGAAAAAGAAATCACGCCCGCGCCGCGCCCAGAAAAAACACGCCCGAAGCCCGATCATTGCCCCGTTTGCGGCAACGCATCGTTTACTCCATCCGCTTTCAAACACGGCGTTCAATATTATTCCTGCCCCGGCTGCAGCGCTCTTTTTTCAGGCAGGCTTGACGGTACCGATACCGCCATTCCCGACGGCACCGCCGAGGCTCGCGCGAATATCGAATTGCAAAAAACACGCCTGAAACGTATCGCCGAGCATCTGGGCAGACGCCCCGAAACGATCCTCGACTTCGGATGCGGGCGCGGGGATTTCGTCGCTTTCCTGAACGAACGAGGTGTCAAAGCGTCTGGCATAGACAAACACACGGCGCTGCAATCCCCCGGCCTTGCCCCGCAATCGCTCGACGCCGTCGCGATGGTCGAGGTGATCGCGCATCTGGACGACCCCAACGCGGTCATGGCGCGACTGGCCGATTGCCTGAAGCCGGGCGGCATTATTTATATCGAAAGCTCCTTTGCCGATTTCCTCGGCAACCCCGCACGCAGCGACTATGTCGATCCGCGCATCGGCCATTGCTGCATTCCTTCGCAGAAATCCATCCATCATCTGGCCGAAAAATTCAAAATGCGCGAGATATGGATCAACAACAATGTCGTCGCTTTAAGCAAAGCCCCCGCCCCGGCGGCGCGCCAAAGCGGCGCGACCGCACAAACCCGCCTGTCGTCTTTCTGGAGTTAGCGCCGATGCGACGGCAACCCCGCCGCATCGCCTTTATTCCATCGACCGCGACCCGCTGCCATAGGGATGCGACCGCTTATTGTTCTGGACGACAAGCATATCGGTCACGGACTGGACGCCCGCGACTTTGTCGGCGTCGCGCACCGCTTCGGATTTTTGCCCGTTCGCCGCAACCGTGCCTCTAAGCCGCACGGCGCCTTTCGTCGTCTCGACGCTGATATCCGAGCCTTTAAGCTGCGAGTCGGTCATCAGCGACGTTTTCACCTTGGCCGTGATCGCGGTGTCGTCGATATATTGCCCGGCGGAATCTTTGCCGAAGGCAAGAGGAACGGCCGCCGCCGGCACGATAAACGCGGACAGGGCGAGTATTTTGAGTATCGGCTTGGTGTTGCGCATGATCAGCCTCCGTGATTGGCGTTAACGGCAACGATGGCATCGAATAATCCGCGGTGCGCCCGCCGCCGGCGTCAAAAATTTGATCGCCTGCGAAATTTTTATCCGAAACCTGTTCTTTTTGTGTCGAAAGACGGCGAAAAAATGGGGCAAAATTCATATGTACGTATTCATTTTTTCATAAGCCGCACGGTCACAGTTTGGGCGCAATTCGCTATTACCGTTTTTGAAAGCTGCAACGGCGTTATCTTTCCCCGAAAATTCGAACAGGAAGAGGTTGCCATGCGTTTCCTTAAAAAATCCGCGCCCGTCTTTTTTGTGCTCGCGATTATATCCGTGGCATCGCCGTCCGCTTTCGGCATCACGCCGGCGGCGCAGGCACAGCAGACACCTGCCGGGAAATTTATCCAAGATCTCGGTGACCAAGCCATTACCGTCATGGCCGACAAAAGCCTGTCTTCGGCGCAGCGCGGCCGGAAATACCGCCATCTTTTGCAAAACTCTTTCGATATGAAGACCATAGGCCATTTCGTTCTTGGCCGCGCATGGAACGCCGCCACGCCCGCGCAACGGCAGGATTTCATGAAATTGTTCGAACAATCCGTCCTGCGAACATATGGCGACCGGCTTAACTTTTATTCCGGCGAGAAATTCAAGGTAACCGGCGCGCGGCGCGAAAACGCCAGCGACAGCATGGTCGGCAGCGCGGTTTCCCACACGAACGGCGCGCCCCCGACCCGCATCGACTGGCGCGTCCGCGACAAAGGCGGGAAAATGGCCGTCGTCGACGTCATCGTCGAAGGCGTCAGCCAAAGCATCACGCAACGCCAGGAATATGCCTCGATTCTCGAGCGCAACGGCGGCGATATCCATGCCCTCCTTGACCAGATGCGCGCACATCTGTATGGGTCAAATGGTCACGACAAATAAATTTACGGGTTCTTAGTTTGAAAGATCGCCTTATATTCGCGCGCTTGTCGCTTGCCGTTCTTGCTCTCAGCCTCCTTTCCGCCTGCACCACCGCTGTGGAAAGCCGTCCGCCGCGCACGGCGACCGAAGAGTTGCTGATCTCCACCGCCGCCGACCGCGCCGCCGCGAAGCTCGACTTCAAATTACGGAAAGGCACGCCCGTTTTTGTCGACAGCAGCTATTTCGAAGGCACCGACAGCAAATATGCCATTTCGGCCATCCGTGACAGCTTGCTGAAGCAAGGCGCGCGCCTCGTCGACAGCAAGGCCAAGGCGCAAACGGTTGTCGAAATCCGCAACGGCGCGCTGTCGATCGACAAATCGCAGTTCCTTGTCGGCGTTCCAAGTTTCAACATCCCGATCCCGCTGACCGGAACGACTTTGCCTTTCCCTGAAATCGCCTTCTATAAATCGGCTGACCAGGAAGGGCTGGCCAAATTCGCCTTCACCGCCTATAGCGCGGATAGCGGCACGCTCGAAGAATCGCAAAAACCGGAATTCGGCTTCGCCCACAACATCAAGCGGACAGCAGCCGTATTCTTTTCCTGGTCGGACAAGGATTTTTCGCCCGATCGGGACGGCAACGTCGTGACGAACAAGCTGAATGCAGCCTTGCCGCCCGGGAAGTAAAAGCGGGCAAGTTCCAAGCGAGCCCTATCGGCGCCCATCTTTTCTGTTATAGTCCTGCGGAAACGGAAAGAAGGCTTCCATGAAAAAACTCGCCACAATCATCCTTGCGCTTTTTGTCGTCCATCCTGCGCTGGCCGACGCACCCGCCCCCCTGTCCCCGGAATTGAAGGCGTTCCTCGCGCGCCCCGATCAGGAGAACGCTTATGTCGGCATGATGATGCGGCAATGGCAGATTTCGGTGCCAAGCTGCCCTTCGCCCCAGATAAAAAACATCGCCGTTTTGGTCGACCACACGCCGACATTCGATAAAAGCGGGCTGCCCGTATCCGGGCAATGGCGGGTTATCGGTTATGCCGAAGGCTGCAACGAAAGCCGGATATTCAACATGTATTATGGTTTTTCCCCGGATGGGAAAATGACACGCATCGCCCTATTGCCGGGAACGACGAGGGCCGATTTGACCCTTCAGCGCGATTCCTTGATGTACGCCATGATGGGCATGGCGAAGCTGACCCCCAAAGGATGCAAAGACATTCACTTTACCGACACGAAATTCATCGGGTACGGAAAAGCGAACCCGCAGGCGATGTCGGGACGAGAGAAACGTTCGTGGACGGAAAAATGGACGATCAGAACCTGCGGCGTGACGGGGGTTGTTTCCATGCGTTTCGTTCCCGACGCAACCGGTACCACGATCTTAACGGACGCCAGCAAAACCCGGCAAATCAGCCCTTGATCAACCCGCAGCAAGGCGCCGGTTCTACCTATAGAATTTGAGCGCGGCAGCCAGCGCCAAAGCCGCATAGCAGGCGGGCGCGGAAAAACACATGCGCAGGATTTTATTGCGCGGAATGAAGCCAACGCCGCGCACAAGGCCCGCCGTGACCGACCACATTAAAATCGTCAGGAAGCCATGGTCGACTTTGCCTTGCGCGTCGGTGAAGGCAGGCGGATAGGCGGTAACGGCAGCCACGATGACGCAGGCCGTCAGCAAAGGCAGCATAGCAACCGGCGCCTTGCCCTTTCCGTCCAGCGGGGCGTTATTTTCCGGCATCGCGGCGGGCATCTTCGTTTTCGCCCCACATCGCATTCAAAACCGCGAGCAGAACCGCAAACCCGACGCCGAGAACCCATGAAAAATACCACATGGTTTTTCCCCTCAATAAAGGCTGTTTTTGTTGCGTTCGATATAATCGACCGTCACCTTGCCGCGCATGACCCGGTAGGCCCAGCTGGTATAGGCAAGGATGATCGGCACGAAAATCACCGCGACCCAGAACATGATCGCGAGCGTCATGTGGCTCGACGTGCTGTCCCACACGGTCAGGCTCGAGGCCGGATCGGACGAAGACGGCATCACGAACGGGAACATCGAAACGCCCGCCGTTCCGATAATGCCCGCCATCATCAGCGACGAAGCGACGAAGGCGCACAAGGTGCGTTCCGCCTGCACCAGAACTATCGCAGCGATGCCGCCGATATAAGCCAAAGCCGGCACGGCCATCGTGATCGGCATTTTATGATAGTTGTCGAGCCATGCGCCCGGCGCGCGCACCACGGCCTTGACGAGCGGGTTGGGCAATTCCGCTGGATCCAGCGCGGAAGTGATGCGATAGCCGTCGATCCCATGCACGAGCCATACCCCAGCCAGCGAGAACAGGATAAGGGCAGCGATGCCGAATATCACTGCGGCAGCGCGGGCGCGGCGCTGGACATCGCCTTCGGTGCGGTGCATCAGGTAAACTGCTCCGTGGCAGATGATCATCGCGCTGCTGACCAGCCCGCACACAAGCGCGAATGGGTTAAGCAAGGCCCAGAAAGTGCCGGTGTAATGCGACAACAGATTGTCATCGAAATGGAACGGCACGCCCTGTAACAGATTGCCAAATGCGACGCCGAAAATGACAGGTGGAACGAAGCTTCCGACGAAAATACCGATATCCCACGTCTTGCGCCAGGTCGGGTTGTCGATCTTGCTGCGGTAATCGAAGCCGACCGGCCGGAAGAACAAGGCCCACAACACAGCCAGCATCGCCCAATAGAACCCCGAAAAGGCCGTGGCATAGACGAAAGGCCACGCAGCGAAGATCGCGCCGCCGCCGGTGATGAACCAGACCTGGTTGCCGTCCCAGTGCGGGCCGACGGTGTTGATGACGACGCGGCGCTCGTCGTCGCCGCGGCCGACGAAGGGCAGCAGCGTGCCCACGCCCATGTCGTGGCCGTCCATGACGGCGAAGCCCACCAGCAGCACGCCGACGAGCAGCCACCAGATCAGCTTGAGGGTCGAGTAGTCGAGCATGGCGCGTCCTCAGGCCGGGGCCGATGCGGCGGCATGAGCCGCCTCGCGGTCATAGCGTCCGGTGCCCAGGCTGCCGGGCCCCTGGCGCGCGAACTTGATCATCAGGAACATCTCGACGACGAGCAGCACGGTGTAGAAGCCGACGAAGCCGGCGAGCGAGCCGTACAGATTGGCCGTGGCGAGCGTCGAGACGCTCAGATTCGTCGGCAGCACGCCGTAGATGGTCCAGGGCTGGCGTCCGTATTCGGCCACGACCCAGCCCAGTTCGGCGGCGATCCAGGGCGCCGGCAGCATCCACAGCGCCCAGCGCAGCAGCCAGCGCTGGCGCCCGCAGCGCCCGCGCAGCGTGGACCAGAACGCGAGCGCGAACAACGCCAGCATCGCGAAGCCCAGCGCGACCATGGCGCGGAAGCTCCAGAACATCGGCGCCACGCGCGGGATCGTGTCGGCCGCGGCGCGGTCGATCATCGCGGGCGTCGCCTGGCGCACGTCGGCGACGTATTTCTCGAGCAGCAGGCCGAAGCCGAGGTCGTCCTTGCTGCGCTCGAATGCGGCGCGCGCCTGGGCGTCGCCGCGGTCGCGGCGCAGCGCCTGCAG